>NZ_AJRG02000007.1:0-92264 GCF_000298715.2 Streptococcus sp. GMD5S | reverse complement strand
CCCAAATGTCTTTATTATTTAATTACTGGACCAGTATAACAGAATTTGAAAGCCCTAGCAAGATATTTGACTGGAAAATATATTTATATAGTTTCTGATAACGATTTAATCTTTCTATACACGAAGAAAAACCTCCACATCAGGTGGAGGCCTTCAACTTTATCAATACAATTTCAAATCACGAGGATCGACTGGGAAGGTTGGGTTGTATGGGTTATGACGGAGTTTGAAGTGTTTGACATCCTCAATAGTCTGAGTTCCAGATAACTGCATGACTGTCTTCAATTCTGCATTCAAGTGCTCAAAGACTTGACGCACACCAACACTACCACCGAGAGCCAAACCATAGATCACAGGGCGACCAATAGCTACCAAATCTGCTCCTGAAGCCAAGGCTTTAAAGACGTGTTGACCGCGACGAACACCAGAGTCAAAGACAATTGGCACACGTTTATCAACTGCTTCTGCTACTTCTTGAAGTGAGTCAAAGGCAGCTGGCCCACCGTCGATTTGGCGGCCACCGTGGTTGGTTACCCAGATACCAGAAGCACCTGCGGCAAGAGAACGTTCAACGTCCTCACGGCATTGTGGCCCCTTGACATACACAGGAAGACCTGAGTATGTAGCGATAAATTCGACATCGCGTGGAGACAAGCGTTGTTTAGCTGACTTGTAAACAAAGTCCATTGATTTTCCAGCACCTTCTGGCAGGTATTCCTCAACAATTGGCATGCCAACTGGGAAGACAAAACCATTGCGCTTGTCGACCTCACGATTGCCCCCTACAGTTGCATCCGCCGTCAAGACAATTGCTTTGTAGCCTTCAGCCTTCACACGGTCCATGATATGGCAGTTAATCCCGTCATCCTTACTAAAGTAAAATTGGAACCAATGAGGTGTCCCTTGAAGAGCTTCCGTAATTTCTGGAAGGTCAACGGTAGAGTAGGAACTAGTTGTATAGAGAGAACCAAATTCATGCACACCACGCGCAGTAGCTACTTCCCCCTGTTCATTTGCCAATTTATGAGCCGCAACAGGCGCCATAATAATTGGTGAAGATAATTTTTCACCTGCAAATTCAATCTCTGTACTTGGATTTTCAACATCACAAAGCGTATGAGGAACAATAAGTTTGTGGTTAAAGGCACGGATGTTCTCGCGTAAAGTGAAAGTATCCTCTGCTCCACTAGCGATATAACCAAAGGCAGCTTTAGGAATGACTTGTTGCGCCATTGGCTCCAAATCATAAGTGTTAATAAAATCTACAGGTCCTTCTGCATTGCTTGTTTTATATGACATAAAGTGTCCTCCTTATTAAGTAAGCGTTTACTTTGTCTTACATTAACTATCTTACCTCTTTTTCAGAATCCTTTCAAAAATTTTGTCTGGAAATTTCAAACTGATTATCTGAATATGCCCCAAAAAAGAGAGGACTCTCATTCTACCATTATCCTATATTCTTCTTTACCTTTAGGAACCTTTGTTTTATTGCCCACATATAAAAATCAGGTAACCTTGTGACTACCTGATTTTCTATGTTTTAAGCATTTTGCCAATTTTCTTGGTCTTCTTTAAAGCGTTTTAGGAGGTCGAGTCCTTCTGGCGTAATGTAACCTTCTTCTTGGGCTAGGTGGATGAGTTCGCTGTAGTTAGAAAGTGTCACCAATTTCACATCAGCATCCGCAAAATTCTTATCGGCTTTTGGCAATTGATAACTGAAAATCGCTACAACTCCAAGCACATCTGCTCCTTCGCGTTTAGCAGCTGCTACGGCTTCAAGAACAGACCCTCCAGTTGAAATGAGGTCTTCAACAACAACCATCTTTTGCCCCTGAGCCACACGACCTTCGATTTGGTTACCAGCTCCGTGGTCTTTTGGTTTGCTACGGATGTAGGCAAAAGGCAAGTTCATCTTGTCAGCGATGATAGCTCCGTGTGGAATCCCTGCTGTCGCTGTTCCTGCAATCACTTCTACTTCTGGAAATTCTGCTTTAATAGCTTCCACAAAACCATTTTCAATCAAGCTACGAGTTTCTGGATAGGCAAGCGTCACACGGTTGTCCGTATAAATCGGCGATTTGATACCAGATGCCCAAGTGAAAGGCTCCTCTGGTTTGAGGTAAACGGCTTGAATTTTCAAGAAGTGGCTAGCGATATCTTTAGCAAGTGTCATAGTCTTCTCCTTTTGTTTTTATAATCTATTTCTTTAATTTTAGTCTTGGTTCCATTCATCCTTGATAGCATGATAAGCTGCAACAGGATCCTCAGCTTGGGTAATGGGACGTCCCACTACGATATAGTCACTACCGATTTGATAAGCATCCGCTGGCGTCATGACACGTTTTTGGTCTCCAACCGCAGCTCCCGCTGGACGGATTCCCGGTGTCAAACAGATAAAATCTGAATTGGTGGCCTGCTTGATGAGTTGCACTTCCTGAGCTGAGCAAACGACACCATCCAAGCCCGCTTCAGCTGTCTTCTTGGCATAGTGAATGACCGATTCTTGAAGACTGGTTTGGATATTTTGAAAGTCTCTCATTTGTTCTTCAGAAGTTGAAGTCAATTGAGTGACAGCAATCAATTTTGCTTCTTTTCCAAGACCTTCACGCGCAGCCTTCATCATCTCCACACCACCAGCAGCATGAACATTGGTCATGTCCACACCAAGCTGAGATAAGACCTTCATAGCAGATTTGACTGTATTGGGAATATCATGTAGCTTGAGGTCCAAAAAGACACTATGCCCTAGTGACTTCAAATAACGGACAACTTCTGGACCTTCCGCATAATAAAGCTCCATTCCCACTTTTAAATAAAGACTTTCTTCTGCTGGGAAAAGAGATAAAAATTCCTTGACCGCCTCAAAAATAGGAAAATCAAGAGCAATAACTGGACGATGTTCACACATACCTTTCTCCTTTTACCTTTACGAGCAAGAGAGTATGGTCAAAAATAAACCACGAAAAAAGGAACCTGCCAACAGCAAGGTTCCACGAAAAATGGGTAGTCTCCACCCTTTCACCGTCTAACCTTAGCTGCCTCTCTGGACTGCTTTAAAGGTTTTTTTCTATTCTATTATTTATAGTAGGACTTGTCAAGCAAAAACTCGAAACTAGACTTCTATACCATTCAAAACCAAGAGGAAAAGTTAGTCTAACGACTCTGTGATTGCTGGCTCGTTTGGCTTTGATTTCCTTGTTCTTCTTGTTTTTTCTTTTCTTCTTCCTGTTTTTTCTTCTCAGCTTCCTTAGCCTCTTGTTTGGCTTTTTCCTCAGCCTCTTCTATCAATTTATCCGCTATCGTATAGCTGTATACTCCAGCTTCCATATCGACTACACTCGGTTCAGACAATTGTGGCTTGATTTTGCTGTAATAAGGCAATTTCTTGCTCAATTCTGATAGGGGAACCAAAATCTCATCTGTATCCAGCATGGTAATTTTTAAAAGATCTGCTGTTGCCTTGCTCGGCGCTAATTCGATTTTCTGGATTTGACTCTTGATATCCTCACTGATGGTAGACAATCCTGTTATCAGCTTTTTCACCTGCTGCTCATCGTTAAAGGTAACTGTCAGATAAGTCTCAGGCAAGTTTAAGCGATCAACAGGAGTTGACTCTACTGTACCACTAGACAGAATAGGATAATGTTCTTCACCAGACACATAATAACCGACAATATCGAATTCCTTGACCTCAATCGTAAAGTTAGTCGGAAATTGATAGTTAATCTTCGCTGATTCTATCCAATGATTGGACTTGATTCGCTCAGCGTATGTTTCCTTATCCAACAATAGAGCTAAAGTATAGTCGCTATCTTGAATCCCAGAAGCCTGTTTGATGTCATCTGCCTGCGTGTTACTATTTCCCTTAACCTCGATATTTTTGATGGTCGAAAGTGGAGTCAATAGATAGACTGAAAGAAGAAGGACCAGGACACTGGGTACCAAGATACTCACAGCTCGCCAAATATGAACAGGCGCAATTTTAGGCTTGGCTGGTTTCTCTGGTTTTTTGGGTTTTTCTTTTTTCTTCTTCTCTTTTTCCTCTTTGACTTTAGGGGCATCCTTTTGAGATTTTTCTTCTTTTTCGGATGGTTCATTGCTTGGACTTGAGGCTTCCTCAACTGACTCACTCGATGATTTCTTGGATTCCTCCAGTAGTTTCGAGTTGGCTTCCTTACGAGCTTGTTTTTCCTTTTCCTTCTCTTCAGCTAGGGCAGCTTCTTCCTCAGCCTTCTTCTTCAGGTATTCCTGGTTTCGTTTCTGCCATTCAGACAATTCTTGCTTGGGGTTTGATTCTTTTTTCTTATCCTTTGACATTGATATTCCTTATGCTAGGTCTTTTCTTAGTAGATCGTAAAAATCTGCAAGAGATTTCAATTCAGTCGAAGCTTTCATGCTAGCTTGGTATTGGTCCTTGTGACTAAGCAAGTGACTGAGTTTCTCCTCCAAGCTTTCCAAGGTCAAGTCACTTTCTTGAAGTTCTTCTGCATAGCCTTTCTTAACAAAATAAGCTGCATTTTCAATCTGGTCTCCTCGACTTGCTTCACGACCCAATGGTACGATGAGATGGAGTTTCGCCATGGCCAAGAGCTCGAAAATCGTATTGGCACCGCCACGCGTCACCACCACATCTGCCATCTCCATCAAGGGTTGATAGAGATCCGTCACATAATCAACACGAAAGAGATTTTGACTCAACTCATTGAGGTTTGAATCTCCAGTGAGATTGATAATATTGTAGCGCTCTGTCAGTTCTTGCTTATGATCAGTCACCAATTGGTTAAAAACACGAGCTCCTGCAGAACCACCGACAAACAATACCGTTGGCAATTTAGGATCAAAGTGGGTTTGGATATCCACCAATTCATCTGGTTCAGGAGTGTTTTGATCTGAAACCTTGGTCACTGCCCCCACATGCTCGACTTTTGCGAGACCAGCAGCCTGCTCAAATGTCGAATACATCTTAGTCGCAAATTTATAGGCGATTTTATTGGCCAAGCCCATAGACAGGTCCGATTCGTGAATAAAGACAGGCACTCCTGACACTCGCGCTGCGATAACCGGCGGTACAGAGACAAATCCTCCCTTAGAAAAAAGAGCCTGTGGACGCAGTCGTAACATGATAAAGAGCGATTGAACAATTCCCCAACCAACTTTGAAGACATCCAGCATATTTTGCCAAGAGAAATAGCGACGCAACTTCCCAGTCGCAATAGAGTGGAAGGTCACATTCAGGCCTGACTTGAGGATTTCTTGGTGTTCGATTCCGTGTTTATCACCAATATAGTGAACTTCCCAGCCGTCTTCGATGAACTTGGGCATTAACAAAAGGTTGAGGGTGACATGTCCAACCGTCCCCCCACCTGTAAAGACAATTTTTTTCATATTATTCCTTTAACTCCGCTACTGTGTCGATAAAGAGGTCGCCACGTACTTCAAAGTTAGCATACATATCCCAGCTAGCATTGGCAGGACTGAGGAGAACCACATCTCCTTGAGTCGCAAGCTCATAAGCCTTGCGGGTCGCATCAGCAATATCTGTCGCATCTACATAAGTCACACCAGCCTTCTCTGCTGCCCGTTTGACACGTTCTGCAGACTGACCGAGGATGACCATCTTCTTGAGCCCAGTAATATCTGGAACCAATTCGTCAAACTCATTGCCACGGTCCAAACCACCTGCAATCAAGATAACCTTGCTGTTGTCAAATCCTGATAAGGCTTTTTGAGTAGCCAGGATATTGGTTGACTTGCTATCGTTATAGAATTTGACCCCCTTGATTTCATCCACAAACTGGAGACGGTGTTTGACACCACCAAAGGCTGAAAGAGTTTCCTTGATGATTTGGTTATCTACACCACGTAGCTTGGCTACTGCAATGGTCGCAAGGGCATTTTCCACATTGTGGCTACCTGGAACACCGATTTCACTCGCTGCCATGACCACTTCCCCACGGAAGTAGAGCAGACCGTTTTCTAGATAAGCCCCATCAACCTTTTCCTTTGTTGAAAATGGTACAACAGTAGCCTCTGTTTTTGTGGCCAAGTCTTTTGCCAAGTCTTGGTTAAAGTTCAAGACAAGAAAATCAGCTGCTGTCATCTTGTTCTGGATATTCCACTTGGCTGCCACATACTCCTCAAAAGAACCATGATAGTCTATATGAGTGGGCATGAGGTTGGTGATAACCGCAATCTCAGGATGGAATTCTTGTACACCCATCAGTTGGAAAGAAGAAAGCTCCATGACGAGCGTGTCCTTGGCTGTCGCAGTTTGAGCAACCTGACTAGCAGGATAGCCGATGTTCCCTGACAAGAGACCGCGTTGACCAGCAGCAGTTAAAACTTCCCCAATCATGGTCGTTGTGGTTGTTTTCCCATTTGAACCAGTGATACCGATAATTGGCGCATCTGAAATCAAATAAGCCAATTCTACCTCAGTCAAGACTGGAATCCCCTTTGCCAGCGCTTTTTCAATCATGGTATTGCTATAAGGAATCCCTGGATTTTTCACCATCAGAGCGAAATCCTCATCCAATAATTCCAAAGGATGCCCACCAGTGACAACCTTGATCCCGTCCTCTAACAGACTTTGCGCAGCAGGATTTTCCTCAAAAGGCTTGCCGTCATTTACTGTCACAATAGCACCTAGCTTGTCTAGCAAACGGGCCGCAGACTCACCAGACTTAGCTAAACCTAAAACAAGGACTTTCTTATTTTTAAATTGATCGATTACTTTCATGTCTCAAACTCCATTTCTACTCCTACTATTTTACCATTTTTATGAAAATAATACTAAACGAAAATGCTCTAGCCTTCATTCTAGCATAGAAAAAGAGAGCCATAGCTCTCTTTCTATTTATCTTCTTCTGCTCTTTTTTACAGACATGAGCGTAATGTCTCTCAAGCTAAAGTAAGCTAGGGCCAACATGGCGATTGTGACAAAGAATTCTGTCGGTAATTGGAAGATTTGCAAGATGGACAACATCAGCAAAATCAAGAGTGCAACAACTACAAAGACCAAGATAACGATGTTGACTGTTCCTTTGATACTTTGGGGTGTCGCAAATACATAGAGTAGTAATAAGAGTATCCCTATGATTAAATAGACCATCTTTATCTCTTTCTAGCTCTTATTCAGCTGATTTTTTCTTCTTGTTGGCTTTCTCACGCTCTGCCTTGTTAAGGATTTGTTTACGCAAACGGATAGACTCAGGCGTTACTTCCATGTACTCATCGTCATTCAAGAATTCAAGAGACTCTTCAAGGGTCAAGATACGAGGTGTCTTGATAACAGCTGTTTGATCCTTAGTAGCTGAACGAACGTTGGTCATTTGTTTGGCCTTAGTGATGTTAACTGTCAAGTCGTTTTCACGAGAGTTTTCGCCAATGATCATTCCTTCGTAAACCTCAGTACCTGGGTTGACAAAGATGGTTCCACGTTCTTCGATAGACATGATTGAGTAAGTTGTAGCCTTACCAGCATCGATGGAAACAAGGGCACCACGGTGACGTCCACCAATTTCTCCTGGAATCAATGGTAAGTATTGGTCGAAGGTATGGTTCATGATACCGTAACCACGAGTCATTGACAAGAACTCCGTTGAGTATCCGATCAAACCACGCGCTGGAACAAGGAAGACCAAACGAGTTTGACCATTACCAGTTGAAATCATATCCAACATTTCACCCTTACGTTCAGAAAGGCTTTGGATAACAGAACCTTGGTATTCTTCTGGAGTATCGATTTGAACACGTTCAAATGGCTCACATTTAACACCGTCGATTTCTTTTACGATAACTTCTGGACGAGATACTTGAAGTTCATAACCCTCACGACGCATAGTTTCGATAAGGATTGACAAGTGCAATTCTCCACGACCTGAGACAGTCCATTTATCTGGTGAGTCCGTTGGGTCAACTCGTAGGGAAACGTCTGTTTGCAATTCTGCTTGCAAGCGTTCTTCCACCTTACGAGAAGTCACCCATTTACCTTCTTTACCAGCAAATGGTGAGTTGTTGACCAAGAAGGTCATTTGAAGCGTTGGCTCATCGATGTGAAGGATTGGAAGAGGCTCAACTGCATCTGTCGGTGTAATCGTCTCACCAACAAAGATATCTTCCATACCTGAAACGGCAATCAAATCACCTGCTTTTGCTTCTTGGATTTCACGACGTTCCAAACCAAAGAAACCGAAGAGTTTTGTTACACGGAAGTTCTTCGTTGTACCATCTAGTTTAGAAAGGGTAACTTGGTCCCCAACTTTCACACTACCACGGAAAACACGACCGATACCGATACGTCCAACGAAATCATTATAGTCCAAAAGTGACACTTGGAATTGCAAAGGCTCATCTGAGTTATCTACTGGAGCTGGGATATGGTCGATAATCGTGTCAAAGATTGGTGCCATCGTAGCTTCTTGGTCAGCTGGATCATCTGACAATGAAGATGTCCCGTTGATAGCTGAAGCATACACCACTGGGAAGTCAAGCTGGTCGTCATCTGCACCAAGCTCGATGAAAAGTTCCAAGACTTCGTCCACTACTTCTGCTGGACGAGCTGATGGCTTATCGATTTTATTAACAACCACAATTGGAACTAGGTCTTGTTCCAAGGCTTTTTTCAATACGAAACGAGTCTGTGGCATGGTTCCTTCGTAGGCATCTACGACCAAAACGACACCGTCAACCATTTTCATGATTCGCTCAACTTCTCCACCGAAGTCCGCGTGTCCTGGTGTGTCCATGATGTTGATACGAGTTCCATTGTAAGCAACGGCTGTATTCTTAGCAAGGATGGTAATTCCACGCTCTTTTTCGATATCGTTTGAGTCCATAGCGCGCTCTGCCAATTCAGTACGTGCATCAAGCGTTTCTGATTGTTTCAATAATTCGTCAACGAGGGTTGTTTTCCCGTGGTCAACGTGGGCGATAATCGCAATGTTACGGATATCTTCTCTTAATTTTGTCATGATTTCCTCTAATATTTAAATTTTTATTTCTAACTGAACAATTATACCACAGTCTCATTCAAAAATCACAGTTCAGCTAAGTGTAAATGTTTTCACTCTGCTTTTCTAGTCAAGGCAACTCTTTTCAAAGTCAGAGACTTATGATAAGATAAGCTGGTATGCGTTTAGATAGATTATTAGCCCAAGAAAAGGTCAGTCGCAAGGCTATGAAACAGGCTCTATTAAAAAAAGAAATCCTAGTGGACGATTGTCCAGCCAGCTCCCTGGCTCAAAATATCGACACTGGGTTGCAGAAATTAGTCTTTCAAGGACGACAAATCCAAGGCTACGAGCACACCTACCTCCTGCTGCATAAGCCAAACGGAGTCGTTACAGCTAGCAAGGATAAGAAACTTCCAACCGTCATGGACCTCCTTCCACCTGACAGCCAGTCTGACCAGCTCTATGCTATCGGCAGACTAGACCGCGATACCACGGGACTGCTGCTTTTGACAGACAATGGACCTCTTGGCTTCCAACTCCTTCATCCCCAGTACCATGTCGATAAATCCTATCAAGTGGTAGTAAACGGACCGCTCACGTCAGACCATATCCAAAAGTTCAAGGATGGAATTGTCTTTTTAGATGGGACCACTTGTAAACCTGCTCAGCTAGAAATTCTAGACATAAGCCCAACAGAGAGCCATGCCTCTATTACCATCTCAGAAGGAAAATTTCATCAAGTTAAAAAAATGTTCCTCTCAGTTGGTGTCAAGGTGACTGCCCTAAAACGCGTCCAATTCGGTGACTTTACATTAGACCCAGAACTAGCAGAAGGGCAATACCGTCCCTTGAATCCAGAGGAATTGGAAATCATAAAAAACTATTTAGAGATGGGGCGATAAAACAAAAAAAGCTTTATGTTTAAAGCTTTTTGTTTTTTGCTTATCTAAAAAATACTGCGACGGCTAGAATCCAGTTAAGAACAGAAACTACAAGTCCTATGATATTCAGAATTTTTTCTGTTTGATAGTTTAGTCCAGATTCTTTTTGGTATGAAAAAGCCAAGACCAATCCTATGATCCCCAAAATCAGACCCACTATTGGAGAAAGCAAACCAAGGACGATAGATAAGATACCTAAAATAAGTGAAGGTTTTTTCTTTTGTTGTGAATTCATATTACAAAATCTCCTTAAATTTAATATAAATGATGATACCATAAAACGCAAGATTTATCTATCATTAAACAGTTTTTAACAGAATGTTAGCTCGTCTTGACCTTTCCAATCCAAGAATCCAATCCATAAGAAAGGATATAAATCTCAGAAAAACCTTGCTTTTTCAGATAGAGGGCTGCATTGGTCACTCGTTGTCCGCGTTGGTTTTCGTAGAGAAGGACAGGTTTATCCTTGCGAAGAGCTGCAAGGCTTGACTTCAACTGATTTGAAGGAATATTGCGAGCTCCGAGGATATGTTTTCTGTGAAATTCTGCTGCATCACGGACATCAATCAATTGCCCTTTCCGAATCAAGGCTTCAAACTCTGCATTGTCTACAATCTTAGCCGCACGACGAATACGAAGGTAGTTATACCCCATCCATGCCGCCATCGCTAGTACGATTCCCCACAAAATCCAAATTGTCATAAGTTCTTATCTCCATTTTTCTCTATGTAGTCTAATTCTATCTTGTGCTCTCTACGAAGAACAGCTTCTGCCTCTAGATAGTCTAGCTTGTCCATCAGACCTGCATCATAGATCCGAGAGAGTTCGAGCTTCATCAGTTCAATATCATACAAGCGCTTCCCCACATAGACAATAATGCCAAACTGTTTGAGAAATTGCTGCACATCATAGAATGTTTTCATAGCTTTCATTCTAACAGATTTTAGACTTTTTTTCAATACTGGACCGGCTCTTCCCCCTATTTTCTTCGTCTTCATTGCCCATTCTTCCGCAAGTATGGTACAATAAAAGCATGAGAATTCAACAATTACACTATATTATCAAAATCGTCGAAACTGGCTCTATGAATGAAGCAGCTAAGCAACTCTTTATCACCCAACCTAGTCTCTCCAATGCCGTTCGAGACTTGGAAAATGAAATGGGCATTGAAATCTTTATCCGCAATCCCAAGGGCATTACCTTAACCCGTGATGGGATGGAGTTTCTCTCCTATGCCCGTCAGGTCGTTGAGCAAACCCAGCTTCTGGAGGAACGCTATAAAAATCCTGTCGCCCACCGCGAACTCTTTAGCGTTTCGTCTCAACACTATGCCTTTGTGGTCAATGCCTTTGTATCCCTACTCAAGAAAAGTGATATGGAAAAATACGAGCTCTTCCTTCGTGAAACTCGGACTTGGGAGATTATCGACGATGTCAAGAACTTCCGTAGTGAGGTCGGTGTCCTCTTTTTGAATAGTTATAACCGTGATGTTTTAACGAAAATGCTGGATGACAACCACCTCTTGGCCCACCATCTTTTTACAGCCCAGCCCCATATCTTCGTCAGCAAGACCAATCCTCTGGCAAAGAAAGATAAGGTTAAACTAGAAGACTTGGAGAACTTCCCTTACCTCAGCTATGACCAAGGGACTCACAACTCCTTCTACTTCTCTGAAGAGATTCTCTCTCAGGAATACCACAAAAAATCTATCGTAGTCAGCGACCGTGCCACCCTCTTTAATCTCTTGATTGGTTTGGATGGTTACACGATTGCAACAGGGATTTTGAACAGCAACCTTAACGGAGACAATATCGTTTCCATTCCACTGGACATTGACGACCCGATTGAACTAGTCTATATCCAGCATGAAAAAACCAGCCTGTCTAAGATGGGCGAACGCTTTATCGAGTATCTACTAGAAGAAGTTCAATTCGATAATTGATAAAAAATAAAGATTAAAAGGGAAAGAGAAAAAGTTAGGAAATAGAAAGTGAAAAAGTTACTACTTGCCAGTGCTCTGATTCTGTCAATAGCAGGATCTATATTAGCTCCCGTCTCTGCAGAAGAAAACCAATCACAAACTCCTTCTGCTGTTAAAGAAAAGCAATCCAAAGATGATCAAAAAGATGCTATTGTTAAGGAGAATACAGAACCCGAAGTTCTTCCAAAAGTAGATGCGCAAGAAGCCAAACCCAAAAAAGAGGGCTGGTACCAAGAAAACTACCACTGGCGCTTCTACCAAGATGACCAACCTGCAGTGAACTGGAAAAAAATTCAAGGCAAATGGTACTACTTCGACCAAAATGGTGACCGTCTCCAGTCCACTATCTATAAAGGTTATGCCTTTGACCAAGAGGGTGCTATGGTGGAAAATAGCTGGACCAAATTGGAGAATCAATGGTATTACGCTGCTCCTTCTGGACGATTAACTCAAAATGCTTGGAAAAAAATCAATGGTGCTTGGTACTATTTTGACCAAACTGGAATCATGCTCAGCAATACAAGCATTGATGGCTATTTCTTAGGTCAAAGTGGAGCCATGGTATCTCAAGGTTGGCAAGAGGTCAATCACGTTTGGTACTACGTTCTGCCGTCAGGAAAAATCTCTCAAGACAAATGGGAGAAAATCAAGGGTACTTGGTACTATTTTGACAAAGAAGGAAGGATGTTGAGCGAAACAACCTTCAAGGGCTACCTCTTTAAGAAGAGTGGAGCTATGGCAGAAAACAACTGGGTCAAAATCAAGGATACTTGGTTCTATGCTAGCGATTCAGGCAGATACGTCCAAGACAAGTGGCAAAAAATCCAGGGCTCTTGGTACTCTTTTACTCATGATGGGGGAATGCTAGCAGATAAATGGCAAGGAAGCTACTACCTCAAGACCAGTGGGGCCATGGCTGAAAAAGAATGGATCTTCGACAAGACTTATAAGAGCTGGTTCTATCTAAAAGCGAATGGGCATTATGCAAATCAGGAGTGGATTGGAGCTTATTATCTCAAGTCTGGTGGCTATATGGCCAAAAACGAGTGGATCGATGATAGTCAAGACAAAGGGCGTTACTATTTGGATGAAAATGGTCGCTATGTTACAGGAATTCACAAGATTTCTGGAAAAGACCATCTCTTCCAAAAAGATGGGAAATGGATTTCTGAAGTTTCAACTGAGGGTGGATTTGTAAAAGGCCAATACAGTAACACCATCTTCCTCGATCCCGGACACGGTGGTCGAGATTCTGGCGCCTTTTACTACAATGTAGCTGAAAAAGATCTCAATATGCAAATCTACCGTAAACTTCGCACCAAGTTAGAAGAACTAGGCTACAAGGTTCTCACCTCACGTGATAGTGATATTGATGTAGATTTCATTACAGAACGTTCCCGTATGGTCAACAAAACCAACTCTGACATTTTTATCAGTATCCACTTCAATGCAACTGGAAACGCATATTCAAAAGCGAGCGGTATTCAAACCTACTCCTATAGCGATGAACCTGATTATCCAAGTAAGATTAATCAATACTGGCACAACCATCCTGATCGCATTAGTGAAAGTAAGCGCCTCGCTGCTGCTATCCACTCCTCTCTCTTAGCCGAAACAGGGGCTAAGGATGCTGGTCAGTTAGAAAGAAGTTTTGCCGTACTACGCGAAACAGCCAAACCAGCCGTCCTCCTTGAACTTGGTTATATGGATAATTTCACTGAAAGCCAACAAATCAGAGATAGTCGCTACCAAGATAAACTGGTCGCAGGCATCGTAAAAGGGATTCAAAAATATTACGCTGGTAAATAAAAATAAAGTCTCGAGGTTTCTCGAGACTTTTCTATTTGTCTTCTTTTTTATCTTTATCAGGAAAGAGGTAGCCAATTCCTACACAAGCTAACACACCGGCACCAATCACCAAACCACTTGAAATTGGCAAGAGATCAAAAATAGCATTTGCAATGATAAAGGCAATAATCAAGCACATCAGACTAGCCTTATAGTCTTTTTTCAAAAGATTTTCTAGAGTGAAATAGAGGAACAAGCCAACTGGAATCAGTGACCAGAGATTGACATCCAAACTTGGCCAGCCAACAGATCCAAAATACAATACTAGCGCTGCTGCTACTAAAAATACAAGTCCTAATAATTTTTTCATTTTTTTGTCTCCATTTTCTTTTTTGGTTCTTGAGTTGTCTGATACTGACCTCTCACGCCCTTACATGAATCATTATAGCAGAGGAATTTTTCAAGAACAAGACCTTTTGCCTATCTGGTCAATATCTCTGTCTATGTGGTTGAATAGTAGTGATAAAAGAAAAAAAGCCCTAATGGACTTCTTGATTTTGCCGATTGTAACAGTATTTTTGAACAAATACCATCTAGTTTTTCTTTTCCTTTGACTCTAGAGAAGATTTGATTGCTTCTCGATCTGCTTGTAGTTGAGCTAAGTTCTTTTCTGCTTCCTCAAGTTTACTGGTATCTGGTTTCACACGATAGTAAACATCTTCTGGTTTCATTAACATCGATCCATAATCTTGGCCCGAAAGTAGTCTTTCTTCAGCATGATTGCTTTTATCCGTAATCTTTCCATCATCAGCAGGTTGCATAACAACTCCACTTGGAACAGCAACTACTACAAATCCTCCAGCAACAGAATCTTTTACCCACGCACTGATAGAAGCTGTCTCAGGGTTACGACTATCTTGACCTTTTGATACCTTTAATCCAACTACAGATTCGTACTTTTGATCATTTGTAAACCAAGTCGCATCTACTTCTCCAGAATTCTTAATAATGTATTCATTACCAGATTGACTACGCCAAGTGCCTTCTAAACTAGACAAATCATTGTTCTTGATTGCTTCAATATCTAGTTTTGGAACGGTAGTTTCTTTCTTTAACTTGCTAACAAGTGCTTCTGCTTCAGTAATTTTGGTATCTAAAGCAGTCAGTTGATCCTTGAGTTTCTGAATTTCCTCTTGTTTATCCTTATCAGCCTCATCTGTTTTTCCTTGGCTTGTAGACGATTGACTTGTTGACTCTGTAGTTGAAACAGCAGACGATGCTTGATTTGACTCTTTCTTTCCAATCAAAGAATGCGAGAAAACACTTACTAGGATTATAGCAACCAAAATAC
This sequence comes from Streptococcus sp. GMD5S, assembly GCF_000298715.2. Classification (GTDB taxonomy): domain Bacteria; phylum Bacillota; class Bacilli; order Lactobacillales; family Streptococcaceae; genus Streptococcus. Next base: position 77,249 of record NZ_AJRG02000007.1, on the reverse strand, counting down.
CGAGGACTAACCCAATATAGATTTTAATGTTTCTAGTTCCTCTCGCAAACTTTTTAGTTGACTGCGCCTCTGCTAATTCTGATGCAGTCGGCTTGCGGCCATTGACCTCCTCAAATTGTTTTACCCATTCTTTCTTATTCATAATTTTCTCCTTTTTGATTTCTATTCAGCCAAGCTTACGAGACTTCATCCGTTATTATCCATGGATTTTTATAATTTTTAGAAAATCTATGCAAAAAATTCTAAAATGATTAACAGCCTATAGTCCTCTAAAACGGAACGAAAACAAGTACTTGTTAATATATATTATACCACAAAAATATAAATTTTAGTTTTTATTTATAAGCAGGAGACACAGACGTTAAACAGAACCCATCTCCATTAGAAAAAGCCTGTCCTGAGACAAGGCTTTTACATATATCTCTTTTAAATCTCCCATTTTCATAGAAATCTAAATAATATATTTATAAATCAATACTTTCACAAAACTATGTCATCACCTCACTATCTAATCTCAGTACATAAACCATTTTTTCTATAGCTTTTGTCTTAATCTTTATTTTTTCTCTTCATTCCAAGAAAAGCTCCTACTATAAACATGATTCCGGCAGTTAATAGTGTCTGGGCTCCGCTTGCTGTTCCGGTTTTTGGCAACTCATTAGGATTGTTAATAGTTGATTTACTATTGATGTTGGTATTTTTATTAGTTACGTTTCCTTGTTCATTTAGATAAACGTTCTTGTCAATTTCAAAGTTTTTATCATTTTCATCAGAAACAATGCTGTTGACATCATTAGTTGAATCAGATTGTGTTTTTTCTTTCTTTTTGGATACATCAAAAGTAGGTTTATTTTCCTCCTCCTTTTTCTCCTCTATTTTCTTGAATACAGGTTTTATAAAGGTATCTTTTGATAGATTAAGAACATAGCCGGCGTCTTTTTTCCCTTCGAAACCAGAAATTTCCCAACCATCAAATTGGTATCCTTTTTCTAATTCACCCTTATAGACAGGTAACATAAAATCTTCTTCCGACACTATCGTTGAACTCATTTCTTTTCCATTTTGAATGGTCACAGTTACCCTATGAGGTTTTAATTCACTTACCTCTCCCGTGTCTTTATTTAAAATGAATTCTTTTACGGTTGTATTTCTTGCAAAATCTTTTACAACAATCTTAATGTTTAGTGTCTTATCTGTTAGTTGTTTAATATCATCAAATGATTTATATTCTTTTCCATTTACATAAATATGTTGTTCTTGAATCTCACCATCGAATCCGTTATTTCTTTTATCATTGATGTTAAAGACTACAGATTTTCCGTTAGCATATTCGATACTAGTATTTCCCTTAGGATCAATGTTTACTTCTGGTTTGACATTATCATATAAAAATTGATAATGTACTCCAACCGCTTTCGCATTCAAATCGCTATAGCCAGTTTGAAGATAAACATTTCCATCCATATCTGTTACCTTATCTGGGAATCCGTTTGCTTTATAGTCTTTCATCCCCCAGTCCATGATGTCACCGTCTTTAACATTAAGCTTAATGTTAAAATCTCTAGTGTTATCAATGTGTAAATCTCCGTAGATTAAATAATTATCTACAACCGATTCATTAACTCTCAACTCCCAGTTAAAACCACCCTTATCAGAAATCTTACCTCTTAAATAAAATTCTGGATTTCGTACATAAATTTTATTAGTTTTAGATGGATTAAAGTAGTTCTTGTCCATTGAAAGATTTACTGGTTTTGCATCAATAAATAACGTAGAGCCATCTTCTTTTATAGCTTCTACATTGGACTTATCCTCTCCTGTGTACTCTTTACCATCCTTACCAAATAATACAAGTTTAGAAGGATCTGTCACAAGATTTCCATCGTTATCGATTGCCTCCCCTTTATCATTCATTTTAAATGTAAACACTTGATACCTTACAATGTTAAAGCCGTCCAAAGCCGACATTAATACTGATTGAGTACTTCTTCCATCTTCAACATTTCTACTATCAGCATAAATTGTTGTTTCTGATAAAACTCTTAGATTAGGATTGGCCTTTTGGATTTTTGCTATATCTTCCTTGTTATAGACTCCATTCCCTTCTAACATATCCGTTTTTCCAGGATTATAGGTAGTCACTTTTAGTGCATAGCCTTTTCTCAGAATGATGTTATCCTTTAATAGATATTGTTGTTTTTCTGAATCAGAATAGATTTTACCAGATTCCATGTCCGTTAAATTATTTGGTTTATTTTTTGAAAGATCTCCTTCTCCTAATTCTATTACATTCCCATAACTTGATGCATACGGATATTCTGCTTTAGTTTCCTTATTTTTTTCAGGCATTCTAATTTTAGTTTCAGCTTTTATCTGACCATCATCTTTGACAAAAAACCTCATATCTCCTGCAAAAGCTAATCCATCCACAATATCATTAATATTAGCGTATAAATCAAATGTCATCGTTTTTGAATGGGAATCATACTTGGTCGTTTTGATTTCTATCGATTTATAGTTATTTCCATAGTATACCTTGGCATTTTTAGAAACATTACTGATCTTTCCAAGAATTTCAAAGTGTCCATCTTTAGATGGGTTTAGAATGCCATAAATTTTTGATTTGATTTCATCAAGTTTTTCAGTTTCATATTCTAAGGCACTACCATCGTCATAAGCAATGATATTTCCCTTATCATCGTATTTATAATCGTATTCCTCTATTCTCTTACCAGTTTCACTTGTAAAGTCATCAACTTCTCTAAATTTCTTTTTAATGAGTTTCTTTAAATCTTTGCTTTCAAAGTCTCTAATTGTTGAAATTGTTTTATGAATAGTCAAGCTAGATTTTTCTTCGGTAGCCTCTTCATTTTCTTGATGATGTTCTACTTCAGTTGTATCTTTTTTAAGACTATCCTCTTTTCTATTTTCTAAATTTTTAAATTTAGATTCGGAAATCTCGCCAAGCTTTTGGTATTTAGATGAATCTTGATCAGGATCTACTAGATAATAGGAAATCATCCCATTTTTATCAGCATGATCAGCAAATTTAATTCTATGAATCTTTGTGAAATTGCTAGAACCGTCTAATGCAATCACTTCAATGATTTTTCCTCTTAAATCTCCTGCACCTTTAATTTCATAAATGGTATTTCCGTCTTTGTCAAGTTTTCTATTTCGTCCTTGACCCTCACCTGCATAAGTGACTTCAAGATTTTTCTCAACCTCTCCATCTTCATTAACAAGAGCGGCCCCAGCATACCAAACTTCGTTGGCAATCTCGTCAAATTTTTCAGGATGTTCTTTTTGATCTCTCGCAAATAGCGTTTCATTCTTATATTGCTCTTTGACCTTGTGATAAGTATCCTTTGTAATTAACTTAATTTTTCCAGGGTTTGAAAAATCAATTGAAACAATCTTTGGAGGGGTGTTATCAATTTTTACAGGAATATAGGAAACCTGCCATGGGTAATCCTTGGTTAATCTATATTTAAATTTATAGAAATATTGGCCTTCCGCAATCGGTTCAAATTGTCCTCGTATCTTAGTAGCAGGATCTTTTTTGTCATTACTTTCTGGGGCATTTTCTTCTCTACCTCTAGGGTTATAAATGAGTCCATCCCATTTCAAGTCACCCCAAACTTTTAGCTTAGAAGATTTAATGCCCTTTGCATCATTTCTTTTAGAGTTTAAAATTCCTTTAATAAAGTGTTCTCTCGAAATGACTTTTAAGTCTTTTTGATTTTCTCCTTCTTTATTTGTATTTACTATTGAAATCACCCCTTCTTCTGCACTTCTTAATACAAGTGGAGAAGGCGTTAATCCTCTCTCAAGTTGAGCATCTTGAGGATTTCCATTTGAATCTAAAGGATAGATTTTAGCAATATTAGAGCCACTTGATGAAGGTGCGTTGATTCCTTCGTTATTGAAAGCAAATAATTCTGGATTTTGATCTAGGGATGTTGTATTTTTATCTTTTCTATTTTGGATAACTCCTGCTGGATTAAATTTATCTATACCATGTTCTCCACCAATCCCCTTATTTAAGGTACCTGGAATTTTTGGTTTACCATCATCATCATAACCTTCCATTGCTTTTGATTTTGATCCTTCTTCCCAGGCCCATTTATCAAGGATTGGTTCGTGGTTCCAATTCCCAGCAAATCCCATTAGAGGCATCGACAAAGAAGGTTGGAAGTTTCTTTTCTTACCGTTGGAGTTTAGAGCTTCCATTTCTTCCACTGACTCAAAATGAATAAATGATTCTACAAATTTATTTTTGTTTTTAGCTTCTCCAACATTTATAACCGCATTTAAATCAAAGCTGGAATTTGGACCTATAGTGAAAGTATCATGCTCAAATGTGATATTTGCTCCTTTGACTTTTTCTGGGTGAATTTCTGGAACAATTTGCTTCCCGTCCGGAGATTTTTCATCTTTATATGTTTCATCGAGTTTTAGCCTATCAGTTAGAGCATCTGTAGTTACAGTTGATGCAGAAACTTTAAAGGTTAAAGGTCTGTTTGAGGTATTGTGAAGCTTAATTGTAAAGTATTTTTTATCACCTTTTATTTCTTTAAGAGAAATGGAACCATATGAATTTACCAAACCTTTAGAATCTGTATTTTTGAAAGTTGCTACAACTTCATTTCTCAAAGCGTTGGCAACATTAATTAGCCCCGCTCCCTGCTGTCTAGGTGATGCAAAGTATTGACTCTTTTCTTTCCAAGAGGTTGCATCCATCATAGGTCTTGCAGTATTTTGTAGAGCTATTTTTGTAAGACTTGTAAGGTCTATTTTGTCATCTCCCTTAAGATTTTTCAAGACAGGTCTTTCAAGCAATTCCTTTAATTTTGGTCGAATCAAAACAGTAGAAGCTGCTACGATTGGAGTTGCCATACTAGTTCCTGACATATAACCATAAGTGGATTTACCATTGATAACATTTAGAGTGGATTTAATATTTTTACCAGGTGCTGAAACATCCGGTTTTAAAAGCAAGTCTGTTCTTGGCCCCCAAGATGTAGACCCTGCTGGGACTATAATATCTTCTTTATAAAGTTCTTTGTCTGTGTCAGCTGCAAATTTAAAGTCAATTTCTTTTTCATCACCTACATTCGGTTTATTAGAATTATAGCTTTCCATATCAATTGGATAGTATTGTTCTAAGTTATCTTTAAAATCTTCCTTATTATTTCTTTTGACTTCAGTTTTTTTATCAGGGTTAATCATGTTCCATAATTTTACACCATCATCTCCTGAAATTGAAAATACTTGACTAGTAGTCCCTTCATCCGCTTCATATCCCATAGCTGGAAGGTCTGTCCAATTATCTCTATTGTAGTAATTTACAGTATTTACAACCATAATGGCACGTGCGCCTTTATCCGTTGCTCTTTTAAAAGCATCTTTTAAATCCTTGGTATAAATTCTATCCATTACTGCAATTTTGCCCTTAAGATCCAAGCCTATCAAATCTTTGTCTTGACCTTTGCCTATATATACAAATTTTAATTTATTTGGAGTTTTTGACCCATCCTCATTTGTTAGGATTTTATTTTTATCGAAAAAAGCTCCTATATTTCTGTATTTAAAACTTTGTCCTCCAATGTTAACCTTATCAAACTCAATGGTTTGATTTTTAGCAGAAGCGACCGCTATCGCATCTTCATGTGCGGCAGTTCGTGTTACATTTCCAGTATCTGTCATTTTCAGATTATTATTGGCTACTAAATCCCAAGAAGAACTTGAAGCAGAAGTCGCAAAATTACCTGTAGCAACAACCATTGGGATTCCAGCTTTTCTTAATGCTCTAATAGCCTCCCAATATTTCTCGCCTACAAGACCTGTTCCCGTAAAGCCAGATGATACCGAAACAACATCGACATTGTGTTTGATCGAATCTTCAATAGCATGAAACATTGTTTCATCACCCGCGAACCCAGATCCTGCGTCAGAGTACATTTTATAAGAGAAAATTTGTGCATTAGGCGCAATTCCATCTATGCCATTAAAGTTCTTGATATCTTTTTCAGTATCATTTCCAGCAAGAATCCCTGCAATATGCATCCCATGTGGATCAAAATAATCCCTACCATCATCATATTTTTCTACAGTGATTTTACCACCATTATAATAATTGAACGCATGAGGGATTTTATCACTCAACCAATAATTTTTATCAGTGCCTTTTAAGTCATCTTTTTTAAATTTCATCGAGTCTTTGGCATCATCATCGATCCTCATAGCCTTATGCCTATAATCTGTTCCAGTATCGATATTTGAAATGACCATACCTCTACCATCAAAATTTTTCCCAAATGGAGCATTGATAGACTTTAGGTAATCAATAGCTTCCTCAACTCCAATTTCCTTTCTGGCATGATTCATCATTGGTTGGAGTTTTTGTGACCTTTCAACCGATGAAACACCTTCTATTTGTTTAATTTTGTCCAAATTATCTGGAGTTGTTTCAATGGCAGCGCCATTAAAAATCGTATTATAGGTATATAAAACTTTTGTATCCTTCAGATTTGATAGTTCCTTAATTACTTTTTCTCCAGATTCTTTATCTTTAAATTCAGCAATATAGACAACTTTATCTTCTTTTTTCGGATTTTCTGTATCTTTATTTACAGATGAGTTCGCATCATCTCCTTTGGATTCATTGGAGTCTTCTTTGATACTTGCTCCTTCGTTACTAGTTTTTTTGTCTATCTCAGACTTTCTACTAACAACTTCTTTTTCCTCAATAACTGTTGTCTTCTTCTCCTCAGTATCCTTTGAAGTTTCTATAACATTATGAATATCTTCAGATTGTTCATTGTTTTTTGTTTCTTTATCTGCTACTACTTTTTCTTTATCAGAAATTCTTAAAGCATCTTCAGAACTAGGTGCATCTGCTAAAATCACCTCATTGGGGGCATATGCTGCTAAAATAACTGCAGCAGTAGTTAATGACAATACCGTACTTTTTTTCATTTTAATTCCTTAATTTTTTATTTTAAACCCAATAGATAGAAAACTTTAACCTTGCTAGCCTTTGTTATAAAAAGTTTTATGACGTATTATCTAGTGGGATAGAGTAGTACATTTATATATAATTGTTAGCTCTCTGAAAAATAGTATATCAATTAAAAAAATTTAAGTCAAGAAAAATTAACCCGGGTTAATTTTTTTTTTAATCCATGTTAACAAATAGTCTGGTCAATAAATATTATAGTTAACTGGCTACAATATAAACTCATTCCTACCATCAAAAATATTATCAATTAACCGGAATAACTACCAAAATTGCAAAAAGGGGGGGATGGATACAATTTATATCTCAATAAATATGCAAAAACAACCGCTATAATTTTCAACGGTTGTTTGTAACATATTTAATTTTTAACTCTCATCCTATCTTATCTCTTAAGAACCCGCACTTTCGTAAGCATCTAATCCCCTATCCCAGAGTTTTAAAGAAATAACAAAGAAAACAAGGGAAATCAAAATCAACCCACCAATGTTAAAGAGCCCGTCTTTGTCCTGCAAGAAATAGCTGGCAGGATAGTAGGCCGTAAAGGCGAAAGGCACGATAAAGCTAATCAACCAACGAAGGAGCGAATTGTAAATGGAAATCGGGTACTTGGCAAAGTCATTAAACATATAGAAAATGTAAATCATGGCTCCTGACTGCTTGGTCCAAAAAGCGATACTGGCAGTCGCGATTTTCAAGGAAGTATAGATCAAGGTCGCAAAAGGAATGCAGACTAGAAAAATCAGGAATTTTGGAAGAGTCCAAGCGATGCTTGATACTGTTGTCGCTAATAAAATTCCACCGACCAATAGTTCGCCCAAGGCATCAATCTGAAAGGTCTCAACGAGGATATGAAAGAGCGGATTGATGGGACGCGTTAGATACTTGTCAAACTCCCCTTTTCGGACTAGTCGTTGACCTAGTGCCCAGAGATTGTCAAAAAAGAGATGGTCCAAACCCTTGGGAATCAAGGAGAAACCATAAATAAATGCAATTTCTTGAAAGGTCCAACCTTCTAGGGATGGAATATGTTGAAAGAGTACATTGAGAAACAAGAGGTTCAGGCCTTGAGTTAGAAAAACTCCTAACACGCCCACCACAAAATCAACCTTGTATTCCATGATTTGCTTGATGTATTGTCTGATAAAAATCAAATGCATGCGTTGATATTTTTTCATACTAACCTCCTTGAATAGTGATAAAGGACTGGACTCGTTTCCATATCAACTGAGACAAGCCCACCATCACTATGAGCCAGAAGAACTGTAGCAAGAGTGCTTGAAGAATCTGACTGGCATCGTATTTCCCAACAATGATCATAACTGGAGTATAAATCAAAGATGAAAAAGGCAAGAAGGACAAAATATCAGAAACAATCTTTGGAAAGAAAGCCAAGGGAATCAGACTTCCAGACATAAAGGCCACTATAGAAGTCTTGAGTAGATTGGAACCCCATAGATTTTTAAAGACAAAGGCTGAAAATCCAAAGCAGATATTAAAGAAAAAGTTGATTAGGTAGGCTAGAGTTAAGCTAAAAAGATAAAGGATGGTTAAGCCCAGCAATTCTACAATTCCTTGTCCTGATAAGATTTTCATCAAGACAATGACACTTAAAAATGGCAGTCCAACAGAGATAAAAATCAACCACTTGGAACCAAGCTCCGTAAAGAGATAAGAGGCCGCAAAATGCACTGGTCGCAACAAGCGCATGATAATGGAACCATCCTTGACCTCCTCCCCGATCATAAAGGAGCTGTCCGACCTAGTCAAAAGATTAGTCACAAAGCTCATGATGATGTATAGGGTGATGTCTGCCATACTAAAGCCCTGAATCAAAGATTCTTGCGAGGAATCAAAGACAGCCTTCCAGAGATAGAAAGCAACAAAAGCTCCCATAACATCCCCAATCCGATAAAGTAGAAAGTTGACTCGATAGGTAATCAACTCCTGAATCCCTGCATTGATAAAGGGTTTATAACGTCTCCACAATTTGACCATCTTAGAGCTCCTTTCGGTAGAAGCGACGGATAATATCCTCAATATCCGTATCCAACATCTTCAAATCGCGAATTTCAAAATCAGACAGGGTTTGCTTGATAATATCAGCCGACTGGTAGCGGGAACTATCAAATTCAATATTGAGGCTATTTCCTTGTCTATCAATGGTCATATCAGGCAGGCCTTCATAGTGAGAAAGGAGATGACTTTGACCTGGTAGCAGTTCAAAGGAAAGAGTCTTCATCTTGCCAAAGGTCTCCTTGAGCTGGCTAACCGTTCCATCAAAAATCTCTTGCCCCTTATCAATCATAAAAATTCGATCACAGAGTTGCTCAATGTCGCTCAGGTCGTGAGTGGTCAAGAGGATAGTTGTTTCTTCCTCCTGATTGATCTGGGTAATAGCCCGACGAATGTTGTCCTTGACCGAAACGTCCAAACCAATGGTCGGCTCATCTAAAAAGAGAACTTTAGGATTGTGGAGCAAGGAAGCCGCAATATCCGCCCGCATCCGTTGCCCCAGTGAAAGAGTCCGCACGGGGTCTTTGATAAAGTCCTTCAAATCCAAGACTTCATTCAAAAAGTCCATGCGTTTATGAAAGAGCGAGTCCGGCACATCGTAAATCTCTTTTAAGACCGTATAGGTCTCTTGCAGAGCCAAATCCCACCATAGCTGGGTACGTTGTCCAAAGACCACACCAATATCTTTAACATAATCCTGACGATTGTCCTGCGGAATCTTGCCGTTAATCCGACAAAAACCAGATGTCGGTTTTAAAATCCCTGTCAGCATTTTGATGGTTGTTGACTTCCCAGCACCATTTGCGCCGATAAAACCTAGAATTTGGCCCTTGGGTACCTCAAAAGTCAAATCCTTGACCGCTTCAAAGGTCTGCTTTTCAGGATGAATAAAGGAGCGCAAAGCCCCTTTCAAGCCTGGTTCCTTAACAGTCTTCACAAAATTTTTCTGAAGATGTTCCACTTCTATCATTGCCATATCTATCTCCCTATCGCAAGGAATAGCAACATTGTATTTTTGACTACAAATATTCTAAGTCCTTACTTTCTAAACTTTCTAATTGTTATTCTTACAGAAGGCTTTATACCAACCTATTATAGTCCAATAAAAAACGGAATGCAAGCGTTTGCCTACAGATTATGAAATTAGAGATTTCACTCTTAAAATGCTATTTTAAATCCAAAATTCTGGTTTAATAGTTTCCTTAAAACACCAAAAAGACCTGCCCGATGGGCAGGTTACGAGTTGTAAAAAGCAAACTATTTTGATCAATATGATTCACTATTTAATCAACGAACTAATCTTTCAAAATTCTTTTCACAATCCCATCTCTATCAATTAGAAAACAATCTGGAAAGGTCATATGCTCCCATTTTTCATAATCAAAACTGGAATCAAAGTGATGTAGTAGTATTCCTATCAAATTCCCGTGTGAACTAAGTAAAATCATTTTTTCTGAGTATCTCTCTTCCAATTCCATTAAAAAATTTAGTACTCTAGCTAGTGCGTCTTGATTTGATTCCCCTTCTAAAAGAGATTCACTAGGATTTTGCCATAAATATTTAATACTGTCTTCAAACTCAGAATCTTTTATAAAGGTTGAAGATAATTTTCGCTCTCGTAACCGATTATCAAGAACTATTTTATCAAATTGAATTGGCGAGCTATTAATCGTTTCAAATGCTCGTTTATAAGGACTAGAAAAATAATAATCAATATTAAAAGAATTCAAAAAATCTAACTGGTCAAGAGATGAGAATCCTTTTTCTGATAAAGTTCTATTGAAATCATCACTTGAAAATCTTGAATGAGCATGTCTAAGTAAAATATAAGAATTATTCATAAGTCATTACCTTTCAATTATTATCATCAGTCTCAATGGATTTTTAAGCCCTCAATTATTCTCTAAAAATTCTTTAATGCGAGAAACAATAGCATCGCTTTGATAATGATAGAGGTCGTGAGGCGCATCCATATAGACGACTTGAACATTAGACTGTTCACTTGCAAATCTCTCTGCATAACGTTGCCACTCAGATTGGCTAAAACTAGTGCCTTGACCGTTAGACACCAATAGTAAGGTGGGAATTTTCGGATTGATGCTAGAGGGAACTTTCTTGGCATTTTCCTTTACCGTTTGAGATTCATGAAGCATGGCTTGTGACATCAACTGCTTATAAGCTAGAAGTTTATATTGTTTTCGTTCATTTTCGGTCAGAGTTTGATTTTTTATATAAAAAGACTCAGGGAAATAACGTAATAACCCAATCTTACTGCTCCAATATGCCACAGTGAGCAAGGCCTGATTATCCTTTAAATTCTCATAACTTGACGGCAGTGCCCAATCCAGACCAATCAAGGCTTTCACTTCATCAGGATACTTCTCCTGCCAAGCCAAACTCTCTAGACTAGCCATGGAATGAGACAGAATGACAAACGGCCCTGTGATATTTGCTTGCGAAAGAGCTTGGTGAGTCTCAGACAAAACCTCCATCACATCTCTTGAATGATTGCTATCATCACTATAACCATATCCCGCCCGCTCCACGATGACTACCTTATATCGTTTCGATAAGGATTCCGATACATTTTTAAAGTCCAATATGGGAGAAGCAATACCAGCACCTGAGAGAACTACTATAGTCTCAGGTCCATCCCCTTCAACGTAAATATTTATTTGATGTCCATTGACGAGAACTTGTTGTCCCATAGGTGTTAGTGAGGCTTGTTCCTTATCTAAACTAATACGATGAAAGATAAATGTAGCGAGTAAAAATAAAAGAATGAAACTAAGAAAGCCAAGAAACCATTTTTTCAGTATTTTCATAGCATTATTGTACAAAAAATAGGTCCTTTTAGCAACTTAAGATTGGTTCTTCTACAGTATATTGGCTATATAGTCAGACACAAAAAAACCCACCCAATGGGCAGGTTTCTGTATTGTATTGTTCAGCTAGATTATGCTTTACCTTCTGAACCGAATACGTCGATACGTTCTTCAACTGATGCTTGGATAGCTTTTACACCGTCAGCCAAGAATTTACGTGGGTCGAAGAGTTTTTTCTTGTCGTATTCTGCTTCGTTTGCTTCGTAGTCACGAGCAAATTTACGAGTTGCGTTAGCGAATGCGATTTGACATTCAGTGTTAACGTTAACTTTCGCAACACCAAGTTTGATAGCTGCTTGGATTTGGTCATCAGGGATACCTGAACCACCGTGCAATACGATTGGGAAGCCTGGAAGAGCTTCTGTCAATTTCTTCAAGTGGTCAAGGTCAAGACCTTCCCAGTTTGCTGGGTAAGGACCGTGGATGTTACCGATACCAGCTGCCAAGAAGTCAATACCAGTTGCAACCATTGCTTTAGCGTCTTCGATTGGAGCCAATTCACCTTTACCGATGATACCGTCTTCTTCACCACCGATAGTACCAACTTCAGCTTCTACTGAGATACCTTTAGCGTGTGCTTTTTCAACAACGTCTTTAGCCAATTTAAGGTTTTCTTCAACTGGAAGGTGTGAACCGTCAAACATGATTGAAGTGTAACCAACTTCGATACACTCAAGTGCATCTTCGTAGTGACCGTGGTCAAGGTGGATAGCTACTGGTACAGTGATACCCATTGACTCAACAAGGTTAGCGATCAAGTTGCGAGCAACTTTGTAACCACCCATGTATTTAGCAGCACCCATTGAAGTTTGGATCAAAACTGGAGCTTTTTTAGCTTCTGCTGCACGCAAGATAGCTTGAGTCCACTCAAGGTTGTTTGTGTTAAATCCACCAACTGCATAACCGTTGTCACGAGCTGCTTGGACAAATTTTTCTGCTGAAACGATTGCCATTTGTCAGGCCTCCTATATATTTTTTGGGACATCCCATTTACATTGTTCATTTTATCACTTTTTGATAAAAAAAGCTAGTTTTTCCCATACTTTAGATTGAATTTCTTCCAACTCAATCAATGTAACCCCTTTCTTCTCCTTAGTCTTGAGTGACTTTGGGATAACGTATGAAGAAGGTCAATCGATCACCCTGCATCTCAAAATGATAAGGTAATTTCTCGTGTTCTAATAAACTTTTGACCACAAAGATCCCCATCCCCGAACCCTTGGCCTTGCGACTAGCATTGTCAGAAAAAGACTGGGCCAATTGTTCCTGTTCTTCAGGACTACAGCTATTCTCGATAAAGAGTTCTCCTTCTCTTTCTCCAATGCGGACCAAGCCACCTGGAGTGGAGTGCTTGATAGCATTACTGATGAGATTCGATAGGATTAGTTTCATGACAGATGGGTTTATGTATGCCTGCTGATGGGTCAAGCTATTATCTATCTGAAGTTCTCTTTCCTTGGCGAGCAAAGCATAATCCTTGACCAGACTTTGCGTCATCTGAAGGAGGTCAACCTCTTCTTTCTCGTCTCGCAATTCCTGAACAGAAGAAAGAGACAATATCTGGAGAACGTGATGACTGAGGTCGTCCACGATCCCCAAGGCAACTCCCAGATAGTGGTCTCTATCTCTATAGCGACCGATATTTTCTTTCATATTCTCAATCAGGATTTTCAAACTGGCCAGAGGTGTTTTCAGTTCATGAGAAGCCCCTCGTAGGAACTCAACCTTCATCTTCTCCAGCTGGAGAATAGCTTCATTCTTCTCATGCAAGTCCGCAATAACAGTCAAAAGATGCTGGTAAAGGCTATTGATTTGTTCCTTGAGATCACCAATCTCATCCTTAGAATCCACACGCAACCGTACTTCAGCATCCAGGTCCATCATCCGACGGGTCACCCACTTGATTTCCAAGATCGGAGCAACAATAGTCCGAGCATAGATATAAGCTACCAAAAGGGAAATTAAAAAAGATGCCAACAAGGTATAGGGGAGAAATTGGAGACTGATCTGCTCTGCTTCCTTTTGCAAATCCATGGAAGCTAGAAACTGAAGAGTCATAGTGCTACCGTCTTGCGTTTTCACCTCACGCTCCTCAATAAAGAGGGAGGTTGTCTGGCGAGCTGTATCTAGTGGAAAATTATCCTTAACCTCTAACTTGTCCTCAGTCATCTCACCCTTAACGGACCCTTTGATATCACTGGTCTGGGAATACAAGTCTAACACTTGTTCGATACTTTGCCTGTCTTTTCCGTCAAGGGACCGAGCAATGGCTGTCGCTTTCTGACCAATGGTTTCCTGACGATGACTTAGATAAGTCGATGGAAAGAGAAAATAAATGGCTAAATGAAGACAAATAACCAGAACACTAAAAATCGAGAAGGTATAGATAAAAATCTTTGTAAATAAACCTGTTCGTTTCATTTTCGCTCCAATTTATAACCAACATTGCGCACAGTGAGGATACAATCCAAGTCTAGCTTTTTCCGTAATTCCTTGATATAGACATCAATGACACGGTCAAAGGGAACCTCATCTGTCACCTTCCAGACCGCATCAATTATCTGAGAACGAGTCAAGGCCCGGCCTTCATTTTTCACCAGATAGTCCAGAATTTCCAACTCTTTGGCATTGATAGCCACTTCTTCTCCCGCGAGGCTTGCACTGTAACTCTCAAAGTCCACCTTGGTATCCTTATAAGAGAAGATTCGTCCTGTATCGTAGTAGCGCTTGAAAATCGCGTCCACCCTTACTTTTAAAAGGGAGAGAGAAAAGGGCTTTTCCAGATAACCGTCTGCCAGAGAAGCAAAAGCACTCATCTTGTATTCTTCATCCTGAAAAGCGGTCAGCATCAAGACAGGAACCTGACTGGTCTTACGAATCTCAGCTAGAACTTCGAGGCCATTGAGCTTGGGCATCTGGATATCCAGCAGTACTAGAGCAACTTCATAGCTGGAAAATTTTTCCAGAGCTTCTTGTCCATCTGCTGCTTCAATGGTTTCATAACCACAATCGGTCAAATAGTCACTGATCCCCTCACGGATCATCTCTTCATCTTCTACAATTAAAATTTTCATAGAAAAACGTTTCACATTCCTTTAAATTTCTTGTAAATCTTCTCGGTTTCATCCTGATAGGAAGAGTCCTTATCAAAATGAAATAGATAAAAATGCTACCTATATTATACCCCATTTAGAGGAGAATAGGTAGCAAGTTTTTTATTCGCTATCGAGCAAGAGCTCTTTTGGTTGTTTTCTGAGGAGATTGCTTGAGGCAAGAGCCATAACGAGAACCACTAGAACCAAGGCTAGGACAAAGACGATGATAAAGTCTGATGTCTGAATGGAAATGTCTAGGCTCGACAGGGTCTTGCTAAAGCCGTCTACTTCTGCACCACCACCAAGATTAGAGGCTTGAGCAGCCTTGCTGGCTTGCTTGGCAACACCTGAAGTGACATTGGCAAGAACAGTATTTCCGATGGCACGGGCTGTGTAGTTGGCTAGGAAGTAAGCAGAAATAAGAGCAGGAATGGCAATCAGGATAGATTCGGTAATGAATTGCCCCAAGATACTTGCCTGCTTGAGACCGATAGAGAGGAGGATTCCCACTTCCTTGCGACGGGCGTTGATCCAAAGACTGAGCAAGAGTGCAAGGAGAAGAACTGAGAAGCTCAAGCTACCCCAGAAGAGGAGGTTGGCCATCTTGTACATACCAGAGATGGATTGCTCTAGAGCTGGGTAGTTAGAGGAGCTCTTCACAAGTGTGTAGCTCTTCCAGTTGATACCATTGATACCCTTCAACTCTTTCATGACATCATCCAAGTTCTTGTCTGCTGTTACAAAGAAGGTTGCGTCCCCATAAATAGCTGTGTCTTCTGTGTATCCATAAAGTTTTGCAGCAGTGTGAATGTCTGTGATAGCTGTGTTTTCATAGAGTTCTTGTGAGTAGGTTACTGCTGACTTATTATGACCATCAAAGAGTCCCTTGATTGTCACTTCGACTGTTTCCTTGGCTCCTTTTTCATTGTCTGCATCATAGACATTGGAGTCTAGTTTGACCTTATCTCCAACTTTCCAGCCGTGTTTAGCTGCCAAGTCCTTGTGCATGAGGATCTTGTCCTTGTCGTCGTTGGTTAGGTGCTCACCTTCGACCAGCTTATATGAACCAGAGACAAACTTATCTTCTTTAGAGGAATCATTGACACCTGTAATCATCAAACTACTTCCAAACCGTTTTGCTCGGTCAGCAGTGAGATTTTTCTTGGTTTCTGGAGTTTCAATCAGGTCGTATCCAGTCAAATCTCCGATAGCGTTGATGCGTTTAACATAAGACTCGATGGCCTTGTTTTCGGTGATTTTTTTGATATCCTCACCCTTGATATTCCCTGAACCACGTGGCGTTCCTTGGTTGACGCGACGATTGATTTGCATGGAGAAGCTATTGGTGATATTTTTAAATGTCTCCTGAGAAGCCTTGGCAGTAGCTCCCTTGATCGACAAGCCGACCAAACTCAAGCTCGCCATGAGGAGAATAATCAGGAAGATAACAATCGATTTGAAAAACTTCCTTGTAACATAGGCAAATGCGTTGTGTAACATAGGTTCCCTTTCTAGATTTGATTTTATAATTCTATCAAAACAAGCTCATCTTATTTTGTAGTGTTGCGAGTTTCGGTCAGTTTCTTATCCTTCAATTCAAGTGTAATATCTGACGCTTGTGCCACTTCTTTACTGTGGGTGACGACGATCACACATTTACCTGTTTTCTCAGCAAGTGATTTGAGCAGTTCGATAATATCTCCGGCAGTTTTAGGGTCCAGATTTCCTGTTGGCTCATCAGCTAGAATAACCGGAGCTTCTGATACCAAACTGCGAGCGATAGCCACACGTTGTTGTTGACCACCTGATAACTGGAGAACATTCCGCTTGATCTGACTTTCATCCAAACCAAGCTCAAGAAGCGTATCCTTGCTTGCTTTTTTGTTGACCAAGCGGATATTTTCCAGCGGAGAAAGATAATCTATCAAGTTATAATTTTGAAAGACCAGGGAAATATGGTGCATGCGATGGTATGAATACCCCTTGTTCCGAATGTCCTCTCCTTGGAAAAGGATAGAACCTTCAACAGGACTATCTAGACCAGCCAGTAGGGACAAGAGAGTGGATTTTCCTGCTCCTGACTCACCAATGATACTATAAAATTTTCCGGGTTTAAAATTATACTTGATCTGATATAAAACTGCCTCAGCAGTGTTCTTATAACGGTAGGTAACATCTTGCAATTGTAATAAAGTCATGATTTCTCCTTCTTAACTAATAGATGATAAAATTTCTTTCAGCGATTTTCTAAATAGAAATACGAAACAAAGGGCTACTGATAAACAACCAATCAGGAGCAGAAAGACATAGGATTCTGCAAAGGATAGGAGACTGGTTGATAGACCACTTGCTTTGGCCAGCGTGTCTTGTAAGCTTGCCTGATCTCCACTGGCTAGTACAGTTTGAAGCAGATAGGATGTGATGGCGTTTCCTGCAACAAATGCTGGAAGCAAAGCTCCGATTGATACCAAAACTACCTCTAAACAGAATTGTAGGAAGATTGATCTCTTGCTTTTTCCAAGTGCGAGTAGAATCCCCACTTCGTAGACCCTTTCTCTCAACCAGAGAGACAAGACCAAAATTAAGGCTCCAGCTCCAGCTATCAACATCCCATAAAGGAAGATGGTGAGGAAGGTTTGGAAGGTTGCCACTGAGTCTTTGATTTGTTCAAAGGCCTTGTTCTCCTTCTCAACTTGGTAGCCTTGACTTTCTAAAGCCAAGTTTTCTACCTGCTTCATGAGTCCGTCCATTTCCTTAGGATTTTCTACATAGAAGCGAGCTGCACTGACTTGCGGTTCACTATTTCCCAGAAGCGTTTGGCTGCTTTCATAGTCTGTAAAGACCTGGTTTTCACTGAAGTCGGAAGACAAGCCTGTGAATTTTTCTTGTTTCTTACCAGAAAAGATGCCGACAATCTCAAACTCTACTGTTTGCCCTTTTCCAGCTTCGGACTGACCAGCATCCAAGCGAATCTTGTCATGAAGCGAAAGATCGTTCTTCTTAGCCAACTCTTCGTGGATAAGAATTTTCTTGGAATCTCCTTTTTGAAGGTGTCGCCCTTCTTTTAGATTGAAAGCCGAACTGGTAAAGGTGGCATCCTTGGAAGAATCCTCAAGAGCCGTTAAGCTAACCAAGTTCTTGTCCGCCGCTGACAAATCATCACGTTCTACGCTCTGCTCGCCACTCACCGCTTCCTTGTCTTTCAGTTTTGCGACCGTCTCGAGTTCAGGCGAGACATTTTCCAGTCCCTTAATCTTGCTCACGGATGCTAGGTCTGACAACTTAAAGGTCTGTCCATTTTCTATCTTTTTCATAGAAAAAGAAGTATTGAGTGATTTGTAAAGATTGCTTTCTACTGTTTTGTTGGACTTCATCAGAGTCAAACAGGCTGAAATTCCTGCCAAAAGGACAAATAAAATCAGAAATAAAATAAAACTTCTCAGTCGTTTTCTGCTGACATAAGCCCAAGCTCTTTGGATTGGATTCATTTGTCACCTCCATATTTGTAAGACTATTATAAAATCCAAATATGAAATGTTTATGAAATCGAAAAATTTTTTTGAAAAAAACAAAAAAGCTAGCGAACGCTAACTTTTCTCATATAGAATGCGTTTTACCAATCAAAAATATACTCCATTTTATAAATGCTGGAACCGTCTTTCAGCTTAGCATTTTCCATTTCCTAAGTTCTTCATTTTCTGACTTGTATCTGAGAAAATTCTTGATAGAATGAAATGGAAAACTCAGTTTAAATGTTCTGATACAATGACTGTTCTTGATGCCAATATTTTTCGAGATACGAAACGTAGCCTCTAGTCTTCTTTGTAAAAACAAAAAGAGCTAGCCAAAGCTAACTCTTATCCTATGCGGAGAGAGGGACTTGAACCCTCACGACCTAAAGCGGTCACAGGATCCTTAGTCCTGCGCGTCTGCCAATTCCGCCATCCCCGCGTTGATTACTTTACTAGTATATCAACTTTCAAAATCTTTGTCAACACTTTTTTCAGATTTTTTTCATTTTTCCAAGGGAATTATTCTTGGATTTCAGCCAGATTTTCATCCAGCAACTTGGCTCCCAGAGTGTTCTTAAAATGACCAAGAGCAAACTGATGATTTTCTGGCCAAATAGAGGCAACTGCAGGCCTGACAATCTCGATTTGATAACCTAAATTATAGGCATCAATAGCCGTATGAAGAACACAAATATCAGTCAGGACTCCAGTTAGGATGACCGTATCAACCCGACGTTCCCGCAAACGGATATCTAGGTCCGTTCCTGAAAATGCTGAATAGTGACGTTTGTCCATCCAAAAGACACAACTATCCGCCTCATGCTCAGCATAAAAATCAGCTAGGGGGCCATAAAGGTTACGACCACTAGTTCCGATGATGTTGTGTGGTGGAAAGAGCTTGCTTTCTGGGTGGAATGTATCCTTCTCTTCATGAGCATCAATTGTGAAAAAGACATAGTCTCCACGATCAAAAGCCAATCTGGTTACTCGATTAATTGCCTCTGATATTGCTTGAGCAGGTGCCCCTGCAGTCAGCTTTCCATGGTCTGCTACGAAATCCTCTGTATAGTCAATTGAGATTAAAGCCTTTGCCATTAGTAGTCCCTCTTTTTCACTTCCTCAAAAATATCACCAATTAGAACTTTGAGATAAGTCCCCTTCATTCCGAGTGAACGGCTCTCAATAATTCCTGCTGACTCCAGTTTACGAAGCGCATTGACAATCACCGAGCGTGTAATTCCAATACGGTCTGCAATAACAGATGCAGTCAACTGCCCTTCATTTCCATCCAACTCAGCTAAAATAGCTGATACGGCACGAAGTTCTGAATAGGAAAGCGTATTGACCGCCATGGTAACAGCAGTACGACGACGAATATTTTTCTCATCCTCTTCACGTTGGAAGTTCAAGAGTTGAATCCCTACCACCGTGCTCGCAATCTCAACAAGAATCAAATCTTCATCTTCAAATTTCTTATCATTGCGCCAAATGATCAACGAACCTAGGCGAATCCCTGACACATGAATCGGAGCAATGGTCGTCAAACCATCTGGAAAATCCGCACGGCTCTCTACAGGGAAAATGGTCAAATCATGTTCAACAGGAAGGTTGGCTTCCGTATCATAGATCATGTTTGCCCCTTGTACATAGACGTCAGGGAAGGTTTTGGTTTGGAAGAATTGTTCTACACGATCATTATTGGTCTTATAACGCATAAAGTAACCCAAGAGACGTCCCTTGTTATTTACAATACAAGCGTTACAGTCAATAATATCAGCTAACTGGCGTGTGATCGCATTGTAAGGAAGTTCATCTTGGAGTTGCTCCTCAGAGCGCTTTAGAATAGACGTGATTTTTCTTGTTTTTTCTAATAAATGTGCCATTTTTTACCTCGCATATAATCGCTTCCATTATAACATAGAAAAGTCTTTATTTCAATAATTATCTGAAAATTGCTTATTTAATTGCAATTTTGAACAGCAAAAATATTTTAGAAAAAAAGCGATTTTTTTATTGACATCCTATTTTATTTTTGATATTATAACATTATAAGAAGATGACATGATAAATCCCTTTCCGTTTCACCTATCCTTTACTATCACCATCTTCTTTTACTATCGGTCTCCTTATATATAAAAGCGATTCACACTGTGAATCGCTTTTTTCTATTTGTCTCCTTTGTTACGAATAACAAAGCCGGTCTTCTTTTCGCTTGAAGTGTTGCGAGGTTTTTTATTGTCTTTGTTACGATAACGTCTGTCTTTATCAAAACGATCGTTCCCACGACTGCCTTTCTTGAAGTCATCACGGCGACCATTGCCGCGGCGATCACGACCTCGACGGTCGTCTCCACGACGGCCTCCTCGATCTCCCTTGCCTTTACCACCAAAGCCATTACCTGATGGTTTAAATGGCAGTGGTTTTTCACGCGCAATCTCCACTTCAGGAAGGCTGTCTGGATCTTGGACTGTCAGACTCAAGATATACATAGCCAATTCTTCTGGACTAAATTCTGCAGCTAACTTACGAGCATCTTTAGCAAATTTCTCAAAGTTCCCACGAATAGCTTCGTCTGCGAAGTCTCGTTCGATTTTCTTGAGCGCTACTTGTTTCTTAGCTTGGAAGGCTTCTTCTGCTGTCGCTGGTTTCAAGCCTTTCATGCGTTTCTTAGTCAAGTTTTCAATAATTTGAAGGTAGCCCATTTCATTTGGAGAAACAAAGGTAATAGATTGACCTGACTTACCAGCACGCCCTGTACGACCGATACGGTGAACATAACTTTCAGGATCTTGTGGAATATCGTAGTTGTAGACGTGGGTCACACCTGAGATATCCAAACCACGTGCTGCCACGTCTGTCGCAACTAGAACATCAAGATTTCCATTTTTAAAATCACGAAGGACACGAAGACGTTTGTTTTGGTCTAAGTCACCATGAATCCCTTCTGTACGGAAGCCACGGATTTTAAGACCACGAGTCAATTCATCTACACGGCGTTTGGTACGACCAAATACGATAGCAAGTTCTGGTTGTTCCACATCCATGAGACGTGTCATGGTATCAAATTTCTCTTGTTCCTTGACACGGATATAGTACTGATCCACTAGCTCTGTTGTCAATTCCTTGGCAGCAATCTTCACATGCTCAGGATCTTTCATAAACTGAACACCAATACGTTTGATTGCATCTGGCATGGTTGCTGAAAAGAGCAAGGTTTGACGACTTTCAGGGACACGCGAGATAATAGCTTCGATGTCTTCAAGGAAGCCCATATTGAGCATTTCATCCGCTTCATCAAGGATGAGGGTTTCAATGTCTTTTAATTTCAAGGCCTTGCGTTTGATCAAGTCCAAAAGACGGCCCGGTGTTCCTACTACGATATGGGCACCAGATTTAAGGGCCTTGATTTGTTTCTCGATGCTTGAACCACCGTAAACTGAGCGAACTTTCACTCCCTTGCTACGGCCAAAGCGGAAAAGTTCTTCTTGACTTTGAACAGCGAGTTCACGAGTTGGAGCGATGACCAAGGCTTGGATGGTCGCTTCTTCTGTACGGATTTTTTCAAGAGTTGGCAAGCCAAAGGCTGCAGTTTTTCCTGTACCAGTCTGAGCTTGACCGATAACGTCTTTTCCTTCGAGAGCCAAGGGAATGGTCTGTTCTTGGATGGGACTGGCTTCTACAAATCCAGCTTTTTCAATCTCTGCTAGCAATTCAGCAGACAAGTTAAATTCATTAAATTTCACGTTTTTCTTCTTTCTAAAGATGGTGCGAAGCCATCCTATAGCGCTTAGTATATACTTTTCTTTTCATGACGTATCTTCAACAAAAATGAGATACCGTGTTGCTTCTTTTCCACGAAAGAAAAGTACTAGTTTCTTTGCAACCTATCTAGTATAACACAAGAGCGGGGCAAAAGATAGTAGAATCCTTAAGGAAAATCATGTAAACGATTTTCCACAAATATAAATACAGCCTTATATGATTCGTTTCTCCGTAGCGGAATTGTGCAAAAGTTTTTTTCTTGTGCTAGAATGAAATCAAACAGGAGGATTAAAAAATGTTAACATACGATTTAATTGTTATTGGATTTGGTAAGGCTGGTAAAACACTAGCTGGTAAATTGGCTTCAGCTGGCAAAAAAGTTGCCCTCGTTGAACGTAGTAAAGCTATGTATGGCGGAACTTGTATCAATATCGGATGTATCCCAACTAAAACCTTGTTAGTTGCTGCTGAGAAAGATTTGTCTTTTGAAAAAGTCATTGCTACCAAAAATACTATCACTGGTCGCCTCAATGGTAAAAACTATGCAACTGTTGCTGGTACAGGCGTAGATATCTTTGATGCGGAAGCACACTTCCTTTCAAATAAAGTCATCGAAATCCAAGCAGGTGATGAAAAACAAGAACTGACTGCTGAAACAATTGTCATCAACACTGGCGCTGTTTCAAACGTCTTACCTATTCCTGGACTTGCTACAAGTAAGAATGTCTTTGACTCAACAGGTATCCAAAACTTGGACAAATTGCCTGAAAAACTTGGAGTACTTGGAGGTGGAAACATCGGTCTTGAATTTGCAGGACTCTACAACAAACTTGGTAGCAAGGTCACAGTTCTAGATGCCTTGGACACATTCCTTCCTCGTGCAGAACCTTCCATCGCAGCACTTGCTAAACAATACATGGAAGAAGACGGCATTGAATTGCTTCAAAACATCCGTACTACTGAAATCAAAAACGACGGTGATCAAGTGCTCGTCGTAACTGAAAACGAAACCTACCGTTTCGATGCCCTTCTCTACGCAACTGGACGCAAACCAAATGTAGAACCACTTCAACTTGAAAATACAGATATTGAACTAACGGAGCGTGGTGCTATCAAGGTCGACAAACACTGCCAAACAAACGTTCCTGGTGTCTTTGCAGTTGGAGACGTCAACGGTGGACCTCAATTCACCTACATTTCACTTGATGACTTCCGTGTTGTTTACAGCTACCTTGCTGGAGATGGCAGCTACACACTCGAAGACCGGCTCAATGTACCAAACACCATGTTCATCACACCAGCTCTTTCTCAAGTTGGCTTGACGGAAAGCCAAGCAGCTAATTTGAAACTTCCATACGCCGTTAAGGAAATCCCTGTTGCTGCCATGCCTCGTGGTCACGTAAATGGAGACCTTCGCGGAGCCTTCAAAGCTGTTGTCAATACTGAAACAAAAGAAATTCTTGGAGCAAGCATCTTCTCAGAAGGTTCTCAAGAAATCATCAACATCATCACTGTTGCTATGGACAACAAGATTCCTTACACTTACTTCACAAAACAAATCTTCACTCACCCAACCTTGGCTGAGAACTTGAATGACTTGTTTGCGATTTAAGTTGAGACTGATTTGTTAACCAACAGCCCTCATCGGGCTGTTTTTGCTTCTGCGAAATCTCAAACCTGTCTTTTCCCTCTTTTATGATATAATAGAAACATGAAATTAAAAACTACTTTGGGTCTCCTAGCTGGGCGTTCTTCTCACTTCATCTTGAGCCGTCTTGGCCGCGGAAGTACGCTCCCAGGAAAACTTGCCCTCCAATTTGATAAAGATATTTTACAAAATCTAGCTAAGAACTACGAGATTGTCGTGGTCACTGGAACCAATGGGAAAACCCTGACAACCGCCCTCACTGTCGGCATTTTAAAAGAAGTTTATGGTCAGGTTCTGACCAATCCAAGCGGTGCCAATATGATTACAGGGATTACGACAACTTTCTTGACTGCCAAATCCTCTAAAACTGGAAAAAACATTGCCATTCTAGAAATTGACGAGGCCAGCCTATCTCGTATCTGTGACTACATCCATCCTAGCCTTTTTGTCATCACTAACATTTTCCGTGACCAGATGGACCGCTACGGTGAGATTTACACAACTTATAAGATGATTTTGGATGCTATCCGTAAGGTGCCTACGGCTACTGTTCTCCTCAATGGTGATAGTCCACTTTTCTACAAGCCAGCTATTCCAAATCCTGTTCAGTATTTTGGTTTTGACTTGGAAAAAGGACCAGCCAAACTAGCTCACTACAATACCGAAGGAATCCTCTGTCCTAACTGTCAAGGCATCCTCAAATATGAGCACAATACCTATGCCAACTTGGGGTCCTATATCTGTGAAAATTGTGGTTGCAAACGTCCTAATCTCGACTATCGCTTAACAGAACTGGTTGAATTGACCAACAATCGTTCTCGCTTTGTCATTGACGGCCAAGAATACGGCATCCAAATCGGTGGGCTCTACAATATCTACAATGCCCTTGCTGCGGTCGCTATTGCCCGTTTCCTCGATGCAGATTCACAACTCATCAAGCAAGGATTTGACAAGAGCCGTGCTGTCTTTGGACGTCAGGAGACCTTCCATATCGGTGATAAAGAATGTACTCTTGTCTTGATTAAAAATCCAGTCGGTGCGACCCAAGCTATCGAGATGATCAAACTAGCGCCTTATCCATTTAGCCTATCTGTCCTTCTCAACGCCAACTATGCTGATGGGATTGATACTAGCTGGATCTGGGATGCAGACTTTGAACAAATCACTGACATGGACATTCCTGAAATCAACGCTGGCGGTGTTCGTCATTCTGAAATCGCTCGTCGTCTACGAGTGACGGGTTATCCAGCTGAGAAAATCACTGAGACAAGCAATCTGGAACAAGTTCTCAAAACCATTGAGAACCAAGATTGTAAACATGCCTATATCCTGGCTACCTATACTGCTATGCTGGAATTCCGTGAACTGCTGGCTAGTCGTCAGATTGTTAGAAAGGAGATGAACTGATGGTTTATACTTCACTTTCCTCAAAAGCTGGCAACTACCCTTATCAGCTCAACATTGCCCACCTCTATGGAAACCTCATGAATACCTACGGGGACAATGGAAACATCCTTATGCTCAAGTATGTGGCTGAAAAACTGGGGGCACATGTGACGGTTGACATCGTTTCTCTTCATGATAAATTTGATGAAAATCACTATGATATTGCCTTTTTCGGTGGCGGTCAAGACTTTGAACAAAGCATCATCGCAGGCGATCTACCTGCTAAGAAAGAGAGCATTGACAACTACATCCAAAATGACGGTGTAGTTCTCGCTATCTGCGGTGGTTTCCAACTATTGGGGCAGTATTATGTTGAAGCTTCAGGCAAACGCATCGAAGGGCTAGGGGTCATGGGCCACTATACCCTCAACCAGACCAATAACCGCTTTATCGGTGATATCAAGATTCACAATGAAGATTTTGATGAAACCTACTATGGCTTTGAAAATCATCAGGGACGTACCTTCCTCTCAGATGACCAAAAACCGCTGGGACAGGTGGTCTATGGAAATGGAAACAACGAGGAAAAGGTCGGCGAAGGGGTTCATTATAAGAATGTCTTTGGTTCCTACTTCCACGGACCTATCCTCTCTCGCAATGCCAATCTAGCTTATCGCCTTGTTACTACTGCCCTCAAGAAGAAATACGGTCAGGATATCCAACTCCCTGCCTATGAGGATATTCTCAGTCAAGAAATCGCTGAAGAATACAGCGACGTCAAAAGCAAGGCTGACTTTTCTTAAACCAAGAAAAACTATATCAAAGAACTCCCCTATCTTGTCGGAGTTCTTTTTGCCTGTTCTTTTACCCTTCTCCCTTGCATTTTCTCTCATTTTTTGCCAAAATAGAGGGGTAGAAAGAAGGTAGCATATGTCTAAATTACAACAAATCCTAACATATCTTGAATCAGAAAAACTAGACGTCGCTGTCGTATCTGACCCCGTCACTATCAATTACCTCACTGGCTTTTACAGTGATCCCCATGAACGCCAAATGTTCCTCTTTGTCCTAGCGGACCGGGAACCTCTCCTCTTTGTCCCAGCCCTTGAAGTGGAGCGTGCAAGCAGCACTGTTTCCTTCCCAGTAGTGGGCTATGTGGATTCTGAAAATCCATGGCAAAAAATCAAAAACGCTTTGCCTCAACTTGACTTCAAACGTGTCGCTGTTGAGTTTGACAATCTCATCTTAACCAAATACCATGGTTTGAAAACGGTCTTTGAAACTGCTGAATTTGAAAATCTCACTCCTCGCATCCAACGCATGCGCCTCATCAAGTCAGCTGATGAAGTTCAAAAAATGATGGTTGCTGGTCTCTATGCTGATAAGGCTGTAAAAGTTGGTTTTGACAACATTTCTCTTGATAAGACTGAGACAGATATCATTGCGCAAATCGACTTTGCCATGAAACGTGAAGGCTATGAAATGAGCTTTGATACCATGGTCTTGACTGGCGATAACGCTGCAAATCCACACGGAATTCCTGGTGCAAACAAAGTTGAAAAGGACGCCCTTCTCCTCTTTGACCTCGGTGTCATGGTTAATGGCTACGCCTCAGATATGACTCGTACGGTCGCTGTCGGTAAGCCTGACCAATTCAAGAAAGACATTTACAACTTGACCCTTGAAGCCCAACAAGCTGCCCTTGACTTTATCAAGCCAGGTGTGACTGCACATGAAGTTGACCGCGCTGCCCGTGAAGTCATTGAAAAAGCTGGTTATGGTGAGTACTTCAACCACCGTCTCGGTCACGGTATCGGTATGGATGTCCACGAATTCCCTTCTATCATGGAAGGAAACGACATGGTCATCGAAGAAGGCATGTGCTTCTCTGTTGAACCAGGTATCTATATCCCTGGTAAAGTCGGTGTTCGTATCGAAGATTGCGGTGTTGTTACCAAGGATGGCTTTGACCTCTTTACAAGCACCAGCAAAGATTTGCTTTATTTTGATTAAACTTAGAGACAAGCAAAAAGTCAGCTCAAATTGTGGATTATGTTGTTTTTGCGGAACAATCTGGTTTATTAGATTTTCTCCAAATTAAAGTAAACCGTTCTTTAGTTGATTATGTTTATGGTGTAGAGGCTGGTTTGGATAGTAACGCTCGTAAAAATCGTAGTAGCACAATAATGGAAGGTATCTTAGAACGACACGTTGCAAAAATAGCTCAAAAACAAGGACTTGAATGGAAAGCTCAAGCAACTGCCTCATTTATTAAATCAAATTGGGGTATTGAGGTGCTAGTAGATAAATCAGAACGGCACTTTGATGTAGCTGTTTATTCTAGGGAACGTCATAAAGTTTGGCTCATTGAAACGAACTACTATGGTGACAGTGGAAGTAAACTTAAAGCGGTTGCTGGTGAATTTACTAAACTTAATCAGTTTAGTAAAGAATCAAAAGATGACATTGAGTTTATCTGGGTGACAGATGGACAAGGTTGGAAAACTGCTCACTTACCACTCTCCGAAGCATTTGAACACATTCAAAATGTTTTTAATTTGAATATGCTTAAAAATAACTTTTTGCGTGAGCTTTTAAAATAAATCGCGATAGTTCAAACTAACATTCAAAGGTCAGGTAAATATTATGGAAAGACATTATGCAAGATATTATAAATGCGCATTGCAAGTAAACCCATATTCTTATTCAAAGTTTAGAGGAAAAACTATTATTGATGAAGAAGAGTATAACAAAAAGATACTTGAGGAGTGTTTAAAAAATGGAATAAAAGTAGTTGGCCTTGCAGACCATGGTAGTATCGACTCTTCTACAAGCCTTCGAACCTATCTGTCTGAAAATGGTATTTTAACTTTACCAGGGTTTGAAATTTCTTCGGCTGAAAAAATTCATATGGTTTGTTTATTCTCACCTGAATTCGATAATTCAAGACTAAATAGGATTTTAGGTCAACTAGGCTTGCCTACAGATATTAAAAATGGAACTGAATCTAGCAATCTTTCATGTTTAGAAATTGCTAAAAAAGTTCAAGATAATGATGGTTTCTGGTATGCAGCCCATATTACAGGTGACAATGGCATACTTAAAATTGGGAAAATGAATCATATATGGAAAAATGAACTTCTTTCTGTTGCACAAATTCCGAATAGCGTAGAAAATATTGACCCAAATTATAAAAATATAATTCAAAATACGGATACAAATTATAAACGAAATAAACCTATTGCATATATCAACTCATCAGATATAGAATCGCCTGAAGATTTGTCTAAGCCTGTGGCTAGTGTACTTGTTAAAATGTCAGAATTATCTTTTCAAGCATTTAAAATGGCATTTAAAGATTCGGAATCTAGGATAAAATTAAACAGTACTGAAAAAAAGTGCTATAAGAGCACTATTGACGAAATTTCTATATCTGGGGGATACCTAGATGGCTTAGCTGTTGCATTTTCTGATGAAGTTTCTACTATAATAGGAGGTAGAGGAACTGGTAAATCTACATTAATAAATCTAATTATTTATTGTTTAGATAAATATCATTACACAAAAGAATTTGAAAAATACATAGACTCCTTTGCTGAGTCGAATCTTGGAACTGGTGGCGAAGTTAAGTTAACGATTACTTCATACTCGCAAAATGGACAGCAATTTAATATTAGCAGGAGATATAAACAAAATATTACTATTAGAAATGAAAACGGAGAAATATCTGATTTATCTATTGATGAAATATTGCCTAATTTAGAAGTGTATGCTCAAAACGAATTAATTGAAGTTATAAAATCCAAAAAAAGAATTACCGAATCGGTCAAAAGATTAATTTGTATAGATTCAAAGATACTTAACAAAAGAAAAAAAGCATATGAATCTCTTAATGAAAATACACGGGAGCTTCTAAGAGTTTCAAATAATCTAGAAAAATTAGAAAAAGATACTAGTGATTTACCTGCGAAACAATCACAATTAAGACACTATAATTCTATAACAGGGTTAGAGGAAAAGATTGCTCCTATAACTAAAATTACCGCTATAGACTCTAAAATATCTATACTATCTGATGCTATCTGTGATCATGAAATTACAGATAATGAGATTGTAATAGAATCAATAATTGATGAATGGGACAGAAAAGAAAATGATGATTTAACAAATCTCATTAACTCTATAGATGAATATAATCGAGAAAGTCAAATAATATTCAAACAACAAGAAAAGATATTTTCATCTCTAAAAGAAAAGGTTTCAAAAACAAAAGAGTCGTGGGGGAAATATAAGCAAAATGAAGAAATAAAATTCAAAAAAATATTCAAAGACATTCCAGAAGTACAAGATAAAAATAGTAAAGAAGTGCTCGAAGAATATCGTGGCCTGCTGAAAGAAATTAATGATTCAAAACCTACTCTATTGAAAATTGAAGCAACTAAAGAAGAGTTAGAGAAGTTAAAGAAAGCTAGAAAAGAACTTTTAGAGAATTGCAAAGAGGCTAATATAGAATATATTAATGCAGTATCTAAACGAATTAAAAAGCTGGATAAATCCAATCTAGGCAAATTAGTTAAAATAGAAATCGATTGCCTACAAAATAAAGAATCTTTGTTGGAGGAACTCAAAAAAATTGAAGGAATTGGCGATAAATCAATTCAATCTATTAGTGATTACAAAAATTTTGACATGATTACTTTTATCGAGAATATTCGAAAAGGGCCGGTTGAGTTGGCTAAAGAATATAACTTAACTAGTAACACTTCGCAGAAAATTTGTAGATTAACTAATGAACAATGTTGGAAATTAGAAGAGCTTATTCTAGGTGATATTACTAATATTTCTCTCAAAGTTGGAGATAAATTCAAATCTATGGATAATTTATCAAAAGGTCAGCAGTGTACAGCCCTCTTAAATATTCTATTAGTCGAAAATAGGGATCCTTTAATTATTGATCAACCTGAGGATAATCTTGATAATGCCTATATTGCAGATAGCTTAGTTGCCTCAATTAGGAATAATAAAACAAATCGTCAATATATTTTTGCTACTCATAATGCCAACATTCCTGTCTTTGGTGATGCAGAACTAATTATTGGACTTGTCGAAGAAGATGGACAAGGCAAAATTAATGGACATGCTATCGGATCGATTGATAACAAACAAGTTATGAATCAAGTTGTGAATATTCTTGAAGGTGGTGAAACTGCTTTTAAGATTCGGAAGGAAAAATACCAGTTTTAGTTAATAGACCTTATTTAGGTGATTGCTTTAAAAAGTGACTGATAACTAATAATAAAAACTCATAGGAAATTTATTATAAAACTTTTCCTATTTTAGTAAATTCCAAATAAGGCGCATCCTAAAAAAAGAAAATATATCAACATAAAAGGACAGTATATTATCAACTGTCCTTTTAAGATTTTGCTATAAGTTTTATAAGGTGAGTGGACTCAGATTATTTAGACTGCTGAGTATCAAGCTACCTATAGCTGACTTTTTTATTTTATCTTCTTGACACTCTGAAAGACTACAAATCCCACAACCATTCCCAAGGTATTTTGTAGGAAGTTTGGAAGGATTTCTGGCAAGGCTGCTGACCAGCCATTCATTAGAGTTGAGCCCAGAGCGTAGCCACTTACCATGACGATTGTAGCTAAAACTAAGCCTAGCCATTGCCATTTCCCTTTAAAACCTGCAAAAAATCCTTGCAAGCCATGGTTTACCAAGCTAAAGAACATCCACTGTGGAAAGCCTGATAAAAGGTCAAGCAGAAAAGCTGCTAGTCCTCCAACGGCGGCCCCTTCTTTACTGCCAAAGTAAAAGGCAGTAAAGAAAATACCTGCATCCAAGAGAGTCAATATTCCTGTTGCCGTTCCAATTTTCAAGTAATAACCTAGAACCACAGAAAGGGCGGTTAAGAGGGATACAAGGGCGATTTTAGTTGTTTTGGTTTGCTTCATATTGTCTTACTCCATATTGATCTGCTTGTGCAATAGCACGGTAAACGAAAGCTTTCGAGCTCTCTACTGCTGGTAAAAGTTCATCCCCTTTGACCAAGTGACTGGCGATGCTTGAGGCAAAGGTACATCCTGCACCAGCATTTTGGCCTTGAATGACTGGGTTTTCTAGAACAGTGAAAGTTTGTCCATCATAAAAGACATCCACTGCCTTGTCCTGACTGAGGCGATTGCCTCCCTTGATAATAACTGCTGGCGCTCCTAAATCATGCAATTTCTGAGCTGCAGCTTTCATGTCTTCCAAGGTTCTGATCTCTTGACCCGCTAACAATTCTGCTTCAGGAAGATTTGGCGTAATCACACTGACATGAGGGAAAAAACGAATCAACTCTTGGCAGAGCTCACTAACAGCCACGTCGTGCGTTTCCTTGCAGACCAAAACGGGGTCCAATACCACAGGCACTCCTGGACGTTGCTTGATAAAGTCCAAGGTCTTCTCAGCCACACTGACAGTAGGGAGAAGACCAATCTTAATCCCTGCAAACTCGACATCACGCAAGCTATCCAATTCATGTTGAAAAATGGCATCGTCAGTCGGAAAGACTTCAAAGCCCTTTTCGGTCAAGGCCGTCAAACAAGTCACTGCAACAAAGCCATGCAAACCATTTAAGGTATAGGTGCCCAAATCAGCTGATAAACCACCACCACTAAAAATATCATTCCCAGAAAGGGCTAAAATACGATTATTCTTCATAACGAATCTCCTTTAAATACAAGCCATTCGGTGCAGCCGTTGGACCTGCTAGCTGCCTGTCCTTCTTCTCCAAAATCAAGTCAATCTGCTCAACTGGCATGCGGTTGTTTCCGATTTTGAGCAGCGTTCCCACCATATTGCGAATCTGCTTATACAAGAAACCATTCCCTGAAAAGCTAAAGGTCAAAAACTGCCCTGTCTCATCAACTGTTAAACTAGCTTCTGTAATGGTCCGAACCTTGTCCTCTACACTAGTCCCAGATGCTGTAAAACCGGTAAAATCATGGGTTCCTTCTAATTTCTTGACAGCTATCTGCATTCGCTCCACATCGAGGGGATAGGGAAAGTGAGTAGCATAGTGACGACGCATCGGATTTTTGGGACGTCCTCTATCCACGATAAACTCATAGGTCTTGCTATGTTTTGCATAACGGCAATGAAAATCATCCGCCACAATCTCAATCGAAATCACATCGATATCTTCTGGTGACTGAGTATCCAGAGCAAAACGGAGTTTTTCCTCATCCATCTGATAGGGCAGATCAAAATGAATGACCTGTCCCAGAGCATGGACCCCACTATCCGTCCTACCAGCACCATGAACAGCGATGGCTTGCTCCTTATTGAGTCTCGTTAAGGTTTTTTCGATTTCCTCTTGAACGCTCCGCGCATGAGGCTGGCGCTGAAAACCGGCAAAGGCAAAACCATCATAAGAAATAGTTGCTTTATATCTTGTCATAACTTCTATTTTATCAGGAAATAAAAGTGTAAACAAGTTTAAAAACCAATAATTGTCTGGGTACAAAATTCCCAGAAAGAAAAACTTAGGAAATTAATCCTAAGCTCTCTTTTGAAGTGCGTACATAACAAAGATAGAAGTGACAATCAACCAACATCCTAAAATGGTGAAGACCAACATACCATTTTGAGTCACCAAGCCAATCGCCCCAAGAATGAAAGGTGTCGTAAAGGCTCCAAAGCTGCATCCTAGCACTGCAAAAGATGTTGCCTGATTAAGGAGCTTGGCTGGGATTCTTTCAGAAAGAAGCTGAAAGACAGTGGTCAAGGCCACACTGTAAGAAAAACCTGCCACAACACTTCCAACTACCATCACACCCAATGACGGAGATAAGGCAATCACAATCTGCCCCAATCCAAAGGTGATACCTGACCAAAGGAGCAACCTTTCTTTAAACAGAGAGATAAAGAAAGAAAAACTCACACCTGCCAAGATACCAATCAACTGCATGATACTTAAAACCAAACTCGATAACTGGGCATCCCCTAGACCTCTTTCCACCATCAGACTAGGAATACGAATCGTGATAGCTGTATTGGTGCAGACAACAACTGCTGCTTCGACAGCCAATAGAAAAATTAGGCCTTTCATCTGTCCTGTCAAACGAGTCGTTTCGGTCTCTTTTTTCTTTGTTTCTTTCTTTTCTTTCCCATAAGGGACAAAGAGCAGATAAAGGATCAATACTAAAAATCCCGCACTGTAGGCCAAGAAGGTCACTGTCCATCCCAAGGATAAGAGTTGACCGACCACTAGAGTCAAAATCGATGCCCCGACAACTTCAGCTGATCCGCGAAGACCCAACATCTGGATCCGTGTCTTTCCATGATAGCGTTCACTGATGATGGAAATGGCCTTAGCATTGATCATCCCAACACCCAAGCCAAATAAAATCCGCATCGCAAAGACAAAGTTGTACTCCTGATACCAGAAGGGGGCTGTTCCTCCTATAGAGAGGATGAGAAGCCCTAGACTAATCTGAAGACGCTCAGGAAATAACCGCTCCAAAAACCCATTTAAAACCAGCATAATCATAATTCCAAAAGAAGGAAGACTGACCAGGAGCTCGATTTGTTCTTTGGGATAGCCTTGATAGTAGTCAAACATGGCTGGCAGAGCACTTGAGATGGAGAAGGAGGTAATCAAAACGAGGGAGAGGGCCAAAATACTAGCCCGTTCTAAATATTGTTTCATGAATTTTCTTTCTGTATATTTCTCACTGTTTATCCTTTTAAAAGGAAGATGGCAAGAAAAGAAGGAGCCCGATTGAACTAGAGACTCCGTCCTAACTTTCCTAATAGGAAGACTATTTTCGCTTGATTTGCTTGATCAGATAGAAGATGAAGCCTGCAACCATATACGCTGCAAAAATGATCAAACACCATTTGATAACCACGTCCCAACCCTTGTTCACATTTAAAAAGAAATATGGGAAGGGATTGTCCTTGGAATTCGGAATATTGAGTTTTAAGACCAGGCCGTTAAACAAGGCAAAAATCATATAAACCAAGGGCAAGATGGTCCATAAGACTGGATCCCAGATCTTGTATTCCCCACGTTTATCAAAGAAGAGGGTGTCTGCTAAAAACCAGAGTGGAACGATATAATGGCAAAGGAAATTTTCCACACGGTAAAAGTCTGTCGCAATCGGAGCAAGCATAAAATGGTAAATCACACAGGTAATCATGATACTCATGGTAACACCACCCTTGAGACGAAGCAAGGTCGGACTTTGCCAATTTTCACCTGAACGACTCATCACACGGAGCAGATAACCCGTGAAAATCGTTACCAAAAGATTGGACAACACTGTGTAGTAAAGGAGCATACCAAAACCACCGTGCTTGGTAATCTCTAGATAAACTCCTGTAAATGCCGCTAAAAACAAGAGCACACGACTATAAAAGATAAATTTATAATTCAGTTTCATGGCTAGATTTTCTTAACAAATTCTGACTTGAGTTTCATAGCTCCAAAACCATCAATCTTACAGTCGATGTTGTGGTCACCTTCTACGATACGGATATTTTTAACGCGAGTTCCTTGTTTCAAATCCTTTGGCGCACCTTTTACTTTCAAATCCTTGATAAGGGTTACAGTATCGCCGTCAGCCAATTTATTTCCATTGGCATCGATAGCAACAACACCTTCTTCTACTTCTGCAACTTCTGCAGGGTTCCACTCATAGGCACACTCTGGGCAGACCAAGAGACTTCCATCTTCGTAGACATATTCTGAATTACATTTTGGGCAATTTGGTAAGTTGTTCATAAGTCCTCCTTAAACTAACAATTATTCTTTAAAATTCATATGTTATTGAACAGCAACTATTATACCGTAAAATCCTACTTTTGACAATGTTTCCTAAGTCTAGCAGACAAAAAAATCATGCAACTGTTTACAGTTACATGACTTTTAAAAGATGATTGGTCATGAGCACTTATCAAGCACCTCATGATAAAAGGGGTAGCAACTATATTTTACAAACCAGGAGCTTGTCCAAGTTCTGCTGCAAGCATCCAAACTGTTTTCTCAAGTTCAGCCTTAGCACCAACAAAGATATCGTTTGTAACATCATCGCCTTCTTCATCAGTCACATCCAAAGCTTTTTGGAAAAGAGCGATAAGGTAGCGATAAATCGCTAGAACACGTTCCAAGCTTTCTTCAACGTTACGGAATTCTCCTTCTTCTTCTTCGATTTCACTGTGTTGAAGGAATTCTGTCAAAGTTGAGTAAGGTTTGCCACCAAGAGTGATCAAACGTTCACTGATTTCGTCAAGATAGCCATCAAGGCTGTCCATGTATTCATCCATTTTTGGATGCCATACGAGGAAACCACGACCACGCATATACCAGTGAACTTGGTGAAGGGCAATGTGAGCCACATACAAGTCTGCTACTGCTTGGTTCAATACTTCCTTTGTTTTTGCCAATGCTACTGGCGCTGTTTTAGATAATGTTGTTACGTCTTTTACTGCTTCTTTTTTCAATTCAACCATATTGATCACCTCATAATATTATTTTTGCAACCATATTTATTGATTACTATCTCAGTATACTACTCCTAGTAGACAAAAGCAAGAAAATTAACCCATATTAAAAAAGTTGTAATTGACTGATAATTTAAGAAAAATATACAGTCTTTAAAAAAAAGACAGTCTTAGCAGACTGTCTGGAATAACTGAGATTATTTTACAAAATCAAGCAATGCCAAGAAGCTTTCAGCTTCAAGTGACGCACCACCAACAAGGGCACCGTCAACGTCTGGGCAAGCCATGTATGAAGCAACGTTTTCAGGTTTAACAGAACCACCGTATTGAACACGAACTTTGTCCGCAACTTCTTGACCGAAGTCTGCAGCTACAACGTCACGAACAACTTTACACATTTTTTGTGCATCGTCTTGTGAAGCTGATTTACCAGTACCGATAGCCCAGATTGGCTCATAAGCGATAACGGATGCAGCAACTTGTTCTGCAGTCAATCCAGCCAATGCAGCAGATACTTGAGCACCTACGAATTCAGCAGCTTTACCAGCTTCGTAAGTTTCAAGTGACTCACCACAACAGATGATTGGAAGCATACCGTTTGCAAAGATTGCTTTTGCTTTTTTGTTGATATCTTCGTCAGTTTCATGGAAGTAGTCACGACGTTCTGAGTGACCGATAACAACGTAGTCAGTACCGATTTCTTTCAAAACTTGTGGGCTAGTTTCACCAGTGAAAGCACCTGCATTTTCAAAGTAGCAGTTTTGAGCAGCAACTTTAAGGTTTGAACCTTTAGCAGCAGCAAGAACAGCTGTCAAATCAAGAGCTGGAGCTGCGATACCTGCTTCAACAAGGTCTGATGAAGGAAGTTTTGATGCAACGGCTTCAACGAATGCTTTTGCTTCTTCTGGATTTTTGTTCATTTTCCAGTTACCAGCGATAAATGGTTTACGTGACATTTCACATACCTCTTTTTTCATTTTATTCACTATTATTCTATCATATTTATAAGGAGCTTGCAAACCTTACTCTAATTTTCAAGATTTTTCAAGCGACTAATCTTGCCACAAATTCATGGCATCGAGGAAATCAGCCGAAGCCTGAACTTGTTTGGGATTGTTGACTTCTCGCTCTGCTCGTTTGGCCTCTACCTGAGTCACAGACTGAATACCTTCATGGCGCCAGTTTCGTAGGATTGCCTGAATATATTTCCAGTTTGGCTTGCCATTGAGAACGGCCTCTCGGAGAGCTTCCTTGATCAAATCCGCCTTAACTCCGTCTTCTTTGACAGTCTTAGAAAGGTCTTCGATTTCAAATGGTGTTAATAAGCGTCCCAATTCCTGCTGAAAAGTTTCAACCAGATCCTTCAACTGATTCTGCGGGTTTGGGACTGTTGTAGCTGGAGTTTGGCTATCTAGTAAGCTATCCAAGCGTTCAAAAGCCAAACTAGCATCAAAAATCAGCTCAATTTCCCCGTTTAGTTCAATGGTTCGATATTGTAGCAAGCCATTTTCAGTCAAATTCGAAATAGATTGGTTGACATCTGCCACCTCTTTCCCAATGATTTCAGCAATCTGACTAGGCGAAACATCTCCTAGGGCTGTGGTATTTTGTAAATAGAAAAATTGCCAGACCAGAAAATCTTCGCTGGAAGGAAAGAGTTCCTTAAAATGCAAGAGAAGGGCACTTGGCAAAACCAAGTTCCCTGATTTAAAAGCGTCAAAATATGTCATAATTCCTCTTATAGATATCCAAATGCAGCCGCATCATCCTCTACCTTTCTCCAGTCAAAAGGGGTTTCTTGATAAACTGCATAGTTTACCCAATTACTGAAAAAGAGGGCAGCTGATGAAGACCAACAGAGACAAGGCGTCTCATTTACATCATCATTTTTAAAGTAGTTCTCTGGGATATGAGGGTTGAGTCCCGCCTCATAATCACGAAAATACTCTCTTGCCAAAGTGTCACGATCGTACTCCAAATGACCAAAACTATAAATCTCACGCAAATCTCGACTAGCTAGGATAGAAACCCCAACCTCAGGACCTTCTGACAGAATCTCCAGATTGGTCTTGTTTAAGATTTCTTCTTTTAAAATCTCAGTATGACGAGAATGAGGAGCTACATAGCGATCATCAAAACCTCTAAAAAGAAGGTGCCCTTCTTTCAAGGTGTCCTGTGGGTAAATACCTGATAGTTTCCGATCCATCTGGTGCTTTTCAACGCCATAGCGAACATAAAGACCTGCTTGTGCTCCCCAACAGATATGGAGGGTTGAAAAAACATGCGTCTTGGACCATTCGATGACCTGCTTGAATTCTTCCCAGTAATCTACCTCCTCAAAAGGCAAATGCTCCACTGGTGCTCCTGTGATAATCATTCCATCAAAAAAGTCATCCTTGACCTCTGGAAAGGTCTTATAGAATGTTTCCATATGTTCGGCACGAGTTGTCTTGGAACGATGTGTTTCCATATATAAGAAATCAATATCTAATTGCAAAGGGGTATTAGCCAAATGTCGCAAGAGTTGCGTTTCTGTTACCATTTTTTGAGGCATGAGATTTAAAATCAAAATCTTCAAGGGGCGAATATCCTGATGAGCAGCCCGTTGGTCGTCCATAACAAAGATATTTTCTGTCCTTAAAATCTCCACAGCTGGTAATTTTTTATCAATTCGAATCGGCATAATACCCTCCTAACAGTTCTCTATTTCGGGAATGATGTTGTCTGTTTGAAAGCAAAAACCTCCAAATACTTCTTCCCTTTATTATACTGTATGAAGATATAGTTTTCAATTATAGTTTTTCTCTAACTAGCTATAGTTAATTTATATAGCAGATGAAGAGAAAACAGCCCCAAGGACTGTTTTTCATTAATAATGCATAAGTACCTTGTAATCGTAATCTCCGATTTTTTCACGGCCTTTAAGCTCATCCAACTCAATCAAGAAAGCACAACCGGCTACAATTCCACCAAGTCTTTCAATCATCTCAATCGTTGCTTTGACAGTTCCACCTGTTGCCAAAAGATCATCTACGATGAGAACACGTTGACCTGGCTTAATCGCATCAGCATGCATGGTCAAGGTATCAATACCGTACTCTTTCTCATAGTCAGCAGAAATGACTTCACGTGGCAATTTCCCTGGTTTACGAACAGGAGCAAAGCCAATTCCCAACTCAAAAGCAACAGGACAGCCCACGATAAAGCCGCGAGCCTCTGGGCCCACGATCATGTCGATCTTCTTATCGGTTGCATACTGAACAATTTCACGAACAGCGTAGCTATAAGCATTTCCATCTGCCATCAAAGGGCTGATATCACGGAAGGTAATACCTTCCTTAGGATAATTCTCAATCGTTGCGATATAATCTTTTAAATTCATCTTTTTCTTTCTTTCAAAGTTTTTTACTCTCTATTATACCATATTTTTTAAGAAAGAAAAAAGGAAAAGTTAACTTCAATAATTATCTAACGATTTGACGATTTATAACTAGCCATAGCAATAAAGCCCAATTTCTGTTTATTCTTAGCAAACATTTTATACATAGTTAAAAACTGCTTTCTATTCTCCTTTTTACAAGCATTTACGCAAATTTTCAAAGTTCCTAGCCAACCTTCGTCATAAATCATACCTGATAATTTCATTAATGTCATTTCACCAGTCAATATTTTCACATCACGATAACCTGATTCTATCATCACCTGTTCCCAACCATCTTGAGTTAAAGGACCTACATTTACATGAATTGCTTGTGACAATTCCTGTCTGACAGACTCTTTAGCTTCCTTAAGAAGCACATCATGTGTCAAAAGAAGACCTTCAGGTTTTAAAATCCTCAGATACTCCATTACACATTTTTTCTTAGCTTGATCGGCTTGCATAGTCAGCATAGCTTCATTTATAACAATATCAAAACTAGCATCTCCATAAGGAAGTTTCATTGCATTTGCTCTTTCAAATCTGATCAAATGACCAACACCTGCCGTTTCAGCAGATTTTTTAGCCACTTCTAAGGCTTGTCCATCCATATCAACAGCAGTTATCTTACAACCAAAACGCTGTGCTAACTCAATTGCTGTAGTTCCCCTATTGCACGCAACCTCTAGTATTCTCTTTTCTTTTGAAAATCCTCCTTCCGTAATTAACCAATCTGTAGCACGTTTTCCACCTGGACGTAAGCGTTTTTTCCCCAGTTTTGCTAAAAACTTATGACCTGCTTCTGACATTTGAACACCTCTATTTTTTCTTCATTATAACATAAAATTATATTGTCTGACAATTCTAATCTATTATTTGATAAACTAGAATCAAAAGCATACAAGCTACCATGACTATAGCATAAATCTATTAATCACCTCTCTAGTTCGAATTCAATTGCTCACGTAGTTTACGCATATAGGTTACGCCTACATATTTGTACTTTAGAGTTGCTGGCCTTCTTATCCGCTATATACGCTTTACTATCACGTGCCTATTCGTATAGCCAAGATTTCTCTATCTCTTTCTCTGCCGATTCTTATTTCCAACGTCAGACTTAAACAGTCTATCCTAATGCCGTTCGATCAGCTACTCACAATAGTCAGGCTTGGGAATCACTTTTGGCTTTACTAGTATATGGTACCCACAGAGGACTTACACCTCAGATGAACGGAATGTCCGTCGTACCTAAAAAAACGAGCACTTTCGTACTCGTTTTTAAAAATCTGTTAATTAAAGTGAGTTTACGTCAACCTTGATACCAACACCTTGAGTAGTTGTGATTGTCAAGTTTGTTACGTAAGTTCCTTTAGCTGTAGCTGGTTTTGCTTTTTGGATTGTTTCGTTGAAAGCTTTGAAGTTTTCAACCAATTTTTCAGCTTCAAATGATACTTTACCGATGATTGCTTGAACGTTACCTGCACGGTCAGCACGGTAAGTAATCTTACCACCTTTAGACTCTTCAACTGCTTTAGCAACATCCATTGTTACAGTACCAGTCTTAGGGTTTGGCATCAAGTTACGTGGTCCAAGGACACGTCCAAGACGTCCAACAAGAGCCATCATGTCAGGTGTAGCGATAACTACGTCGAAGTCCAACCAACCGTCGTTGATTTTCGCAACAAGGTCATCTTCACCAACAAAGTCTGCACCAGCAGCTTTTGCTTCTTCAGCTTTTGCACCACGTGCAAAAACAAGAACGCGTGAAGTTTTACCAGTACCGTTTGGCAATACCATTGCGCCACGGATTTGTTGGTCAGCTTTTTTAACGTCGATGTTCAAGTTGTAAGCAACTTCTACAGTTGCGTCAAATTTTGCAAAGTTAGTTTCTTTTGCAAGTGCTACAGCCTCTTCTACACTGTATGCTTTTGTGCTGTCGATTTTCTCAAGAGCAGCACGAAGTTGTTTGCTTTTTTTAGCCATTTTCTATTCTCCTTGTAAGTGGTTCAATCGATTTTCATCTCCCACGTCACTTCTCGAAATGATGAAGTCTTGCGGGTATTCAGTCTATTGATTTTCTTTTCCTACTTCGTTAAGTTCCTTTACTGTACCCAAGTACAAGCGTCAGTCACTGGCCTAGTATGAAAAGCAACTAATAGACTGCTGTGAGATTTTCTACTGTGTTATTGATTAGTCAACAACAGTGAATCCCATAGAACGAGCAGTACCTTCGATCATACGCATTGCAGACTCAATGTTTGCTGCGTTCAAATCTGGCATCTTAGTTTCTGCAATTTCTTGTACTTGTGCACGAGTAACTGTAGCAACTTTAGTTTTGTTAGGTGTACCTGATCCTTTTTCAACACCTGCAGCTTTTTTCAAAAGAACAGCAGCTGGTGGTGTTTTTGTAACGAAAGTAAATGATTTGTCTTCGTATACTGAGATAACAACTGGAATGATCATACCAGCTTGGTCAGCTGTACGAGCGTTGAACTCTTTT
This sequence comes from Streptococcus sp. GMD5S, assembly GCF_000298715.2. GTDB lineage: Bacteria > Bacillota > Bacilli > Lactobacillales > Streptococcaceae > Streptococcus. The sequence goes on along the minus strand of NZ_AJRG02000007.1, from coordinate 35,506 downwards.
GTGAATCCCATGATGTTGATACCAGCTTGACCAAGAGCAGGTCCAACCGGTGGAGCTGGTGTAGCTTTACCAGCAGGGATTTGCAATTTTACAAGTTTTTCGACTTTTTTAGCCATTTTTAAATCCTCCTTTGTGGTTTTGGCGGTAATTAAAGATTTTTACCTCCCACAAGTATGCTTTACACACACCTTTCTATTATACACTATTTATCTAAAAATGCAAGAGAAAAATTACTTTTTTAATCGACGTAATCTCCGCCTTCAAATCCATAGTATTCTTCCAAACTGAGGCCACTTGCAGCAATTTCTTTGGCTTCTTTTCCAACGTAGCGGAGATGCCATTCTTCTGCCATGTAGCCAGTCTCTTTTTCCTTGCCTTTGAGATAGCGAACGACAAAGCCATAGTCAGCCGCATGATCCAAGAGCCACTGGGCTGCCTTTTCTTCAGTAACTAAATCACCATCTGTCCCAATAAGGTCAAAAGCAAGGCCCGTCTGGTGTTCACTATAACCTGGTCGAGCTGAGTAGCGATCTGCTGCTTCCTTACCATCTTGATTGACATAGTCTTGATAAAGTTTGGTTTGAGTTTCATAACTTCTAAAACCACTGTAGTGATCGCTGATTGGGTAGCCAGCTGCTTGCATTGCTGCAATGAGCTTCAGCAACTCTGCTTTAGCTGTTGGATTTTCTCCTGGATTATAGTCTTTTGACAAAGGATAGTGCTTATTAGCTATGACGATTTCATCGTATTTCCCTTGAATACTATAGTAGTCTCCCTTATTGACAACTTCTGCCTTCTTCTGACTAGAAGCTTGGGATTTGCTCCCTACAGTTCCTTCAGGTTGACTAGTTTGTTCTGTTTTTTGAGTATTTTCTTCATTTTTAGGTTGTTCTTGAGAACATGCTGCTAGGGTTACTGCCAGCAAACCAGATAAAACAATGTATCTTTTTTTCATTTTTCCTTCCTCTCTTAGACCACGTGCTTCTCTAATTCATCGGATAAGGCTTTAATCATTTGTTCCAACTCATGGGATTTCACTTGGCAATCTTCTGCCGCCATTTCTTCCCATGGCATCCACCAGACTGGCCCACGGCCATTCAATCCATGACCCTTCATATCACCTGTTCTTCGTGGAAAGAGATGCCAATGAGCGTGGGCATCACCATTTCCTAGGAGTTCAATATTCATCTTTTCAGCCTCAAATACTTTGGCGACTGCTTCTTGGACCAAACTCATTTCCTCTAAAAAGCGAAGTTTTACAGAAGTCTCCATATGGTGGAGTTCTGTGACATGCTCTTTTGCCAGAAATAAGGTATAGCCCTTAAAGTATTGGTGATCTCCAATAACAACATAGCCTGTTTCTAGTTCTTTTACAAAGTAGGGATTTTCCCCTGCCTTGATCCATTCAATTCTTTGACAAATCAAGCACATATTATTCTACCAAGGTGCTCTTGAGATAGGCGTCTACCATACGCTCTGTCGCCACGACCGAATCAATATGTGTTCGTTCGTAAGAGTGACTGGACTCAATACCAGCTCCAAGGAGGGCGTGTTTGACCTCTGCTCCTGCTGACATAGCCGCTGAAGCATCCGAACCGTAAAATGGATAAATGTCGAGCTTAAAAGGAATATCTTGCTCCTTCGCCAAAGTTACCAAGTGTTGACGGAAGTCATAGTGATAGGGACCTGAAGCGTCCTTGACACAGATAGAAACTGTATACTCATCCGTCTGCTGGTCATCGCCCATAGCTCCCATATCCACAGCTAGATATTCCACTACCTGAGCTGGAATATTGGAGTTGGCACCGTGACCAACCTCTTCGAAGACTGAAAAAGCAAAATGAGTTGTTACTGGCAATGCAATCCCCTCTTCCTTATAAACACGAAGAAGATTGAGCAAAATTGCTGCGCTGACCTTGTCATCCAAATGACGGGACTTGATAAAACCAGTCTCTGTCACGACAGTTCGCGGGTCAAAACTGATAAAGTCGCCAACCTCGATGCCCAAGGCGCGCGTTTCCTTTTCATTGGTTACTTTTTCGTCCAAACGCACTTCCATATTGTCCTGTGTGCGTTCAGCAGTTCCTGCATCTTTGTAGACATGGCAAGAAGTTTGATGGATGAGGATGGTCCCAGATACCGTTTGACCTGTGCTAGCCACATGAACCGTACAGTTCTCCCCTTCAATCATGTTCCAAGGGAAACCACCGATACGATCCAATTTGAGACGGCCATCTGGTTTGACAGCACGGACAATAGCACCCAGCGTATCCACATGGGCAGTCACATAGCGGTGTTGGTCATCATTTTGACCTTTAATAGTAACATTGACACCACCCTTGGCTGTGCGAACAGGCTGGTAACCAAGCTCTTCTAAAGTATGGACTAGATAGTCTGAGATCTCACGAGTAAAGCCCGTCGGAGATGCAATTGCGGTTAGTTCTTTGATATAGTTTATAGTCTGATTCATTTCTTCACCTCTTTCCTACCATTATAACATTTTTCTAGTCAGACTCCTTCTCAAAAGGAGAAAAACTGTGTTTAGTTGCTTTCACTATAGATCCATGTTATAATACAAATACTTTGATTATGAAAGGAAAGTAACAAATATGAAATCATACTTTAAAGTATCACTAGCCCTTGTGGCTTCACTTGTCCTCCTGCTCGGATGTTCCAAACAAGCATCAACAACTGCTAGCAGTACTAAAGAAGACACAACAACTCAGTCAAGTGAGAGCAAACAAAGCACTGAACAATCATCTGAAAAGAAAGAAACAGCCAAGACACATACTTTTGTCAACAAAAGCAATTCTGGAATCACTTCTACCTTGGTTTATACTGTAGAGGGGGACAATGTTATCAAGCAAACCGCTCAAAATGTTGCAGATCCTGAGATTCTTAACGCAACTCCAGAAGATGTCAAGAGTTTTATCGAAGAAAAGTACAAAGGTTATAATGGACTCAAAGGTGTTAAACAAACGATTGAAATCAAAGATGGAAAAGTTGTTCAAGATTTAGAAGTTGATTTCTCAGTTGCAAGTATTAGCGAACTTAGAAAAGCACTTCCTGAAGAATATTCTGGTATCGGCAATCGTGTCAGTTTCTCAAACTCTAAAAAAGCACTGGAAAAAATGGGGTTCACAGAAAAGACGAACTAATCTCCTAAAATTTCATATAGACTAGTGTAGGTCCACCCCAAAAGTTAGACACAACTCTAACTCTTGGGGTATTTTATTACATCCCTAACCGATGAGTCCAATAGAGTCCTCCCAATCCCATAAAAAGTGCATTTAAAACTTCACACCCTTATAAAGCCATAGGATAAAAGTTATTTGAAATAGATGGAGACAAAACTTTAATCGTCTGACTAGTTTCTGTTCATTGGAATGTCAGTTCAGATAAAAGGGTAGGTCTAGTTGATTTTGTAGTAGAATCATGTTATAATACAAAATACTTTGATTATGAAAGGAAATTCTATGAAAACTCTGGTTAAAACTTCACTAGCCCTAGTGGCTTCACTTATCCTCCTGCTCGGATGTTCCAAACAAGCATCTACACCTGCTAGCAGCAGTAGCAAAGAAGACAAAACAACTCAGTCAAGCGAGACCAAACAAAGCAGCCAACAATCATCTGAAAAGAAAGATGAGACAAAAAACTACATTTTTGTTCACAATAGCAATCCCGGAAGAACTTCTACCTTGACATACACTGTTAAGGGGGATGATGTTGTAAAACAAGAAGTCTATAATGTTTTTGACCCTGAAATACTGGACAGGTCAGCAGAAGAGATTAAAGAACTTATCGTGAAAACTTATAAAAAGGAGGAAGGACTTAAAGGCATTACACAAAATATCGAATTCAAAGATGGAAAAGTCATCCATAGCATGGAGGTTGACATGACTGTTGTGAATCTCGAAGAGATGAAAAAAGCAATGCCAAATGAAGTTTCTGGCTCTGGAAGCCGTGTAAGTTTTCTAAAAACTAGAAAAATGCTTAAAGAGGCTGGATATATTGAACAAACCAACTAATGAGTCGTGCTCATACAAAAAATTCTTGGTCGATGACCAAGAATTTTTTTTTATTCCATCTCAAAAACATCACTCTCTTGTTTGTTTGGTAGAAACAATGAAAGCAAGATTCCGATAATAGCTGGCACTAGCCATGGAAGAGAGGCTGACGCAAACGGAAGGGCATTAATCAGATTTTCTAGAAACTCAATCTTAAAGGAACTTCCAAGGACGCTTGCAAGAGCAATAGCTGTAACAAGCCCAATAGTTAACTGCATGCCCGGTTTTGATAGGGCGACAAACTTATTCACAATCACGATCATCACAATGGCGATGGTGATTGGGTACAAGATTACCAGTACTGGCACTGAGTACTTAATGATTGCATCCAAACCGAGGTTTGCAATAGCAAATCCAATCAAGGTAAAGGCAGTGGCATAGACCTTGTAGCTGATTTGTGGGAAACGTTCGTTAAAGAACTCTGCTGTCGACACAATCAAGCCAACTGTCGTTGTGAAGCAGGTTACAGTTACCATAACAGCAAGGAAGAGTTGAGCTGTTGATCCAAAGATTTCCTGAGTTGCTTGCGACAAGATATAAACACCTGGTGTTCCACCCTTCATCGCTTCGGCTGGTACTGGGAAGTGATTTCCAAGGAATCCTAAACCGATATAAAGAGCGCTAAAGGCAAGAGCTACAACGATACCAACCACCCAAATAGTTGAAATATACTCTTTCTTACTGGAGAATCCAAGTTGTTTCAAGGTTTGAACTGCAATCACACTGAAGGCAACTGAAGCAAGGGCATCTAAGGTATTATAACCTTCTAGGAATCCTGTCCCGAAAGCAGAAGATTGATAGGCCGCTGAAGCTACTTGAGGGCTTGTTCCACCATATTTGAAGGCACCTAGTACAACCAAGATAACGATCAACAAGGCAAAGACTGGCGTTAAGATGCGTCCGATTCGATCCAAGATTTTTGATGGATTGAGCGAGATTAAATAAGCCGCTGCAAAGTAAAGCACGGTAAAGACAATCAATCCTAGACCTTTGTTTGCTTCGGATAAGAGGGGGCTAATCCCAACTTCGTAAGCTGTTGTTGCTGTACGCGGAATGGCAAAGAAGGGGCCAATTGATAGATAGAGGACTGCAAGATAAAGCGTCGCAAACCAAGGTGAGATTTTCTTAGAAATCTCGTGAATGTATCCTTTCGGGTTTAGCGTTCCAATAATAAGTGTCAAGACGGCAATACCGACACCTGAAAAGACAAAACCTGCGATGGCAGGAAGAAACTGTTCTCCAGATAGGGCACCTAGAGAAGGCGGAAAGATCAAGTTCCCCGCACCAAAAAATATTCCAAACAGGAGCAAGCCTGTTAGGGCACCTTTTTTAGCCATAAAAATCTCCTTCATATTTCTAAAATACTGACCTAGTATACCATGATTAAGACTCTGAAAAAAGTATCCAAAATTAATCATTGAATGTTTTCAATATTTTTAAAAATAAGAATTATCTAAAAACAAAATCCCTCACTCAGTTGGAACCGAGCAAGGGAAGATTAGGATCTATCACCATAGAGGTTTAAAGATTTTCAAAGGCCGTCATTCCACCTTGAACATTGATAACTTCATAACCCTGTTCAACTAGAAATTGACAAGCACGCGCTGAACGTATTCCAGATTTACAAATGACATAATGCAAGAGGTCCTTGTCCAACTGATCATAGATATCAGCTAATTGACTAAGTGGTAGGTTTTGAGCACCTTCTAAATGAAGCGTCTGGAACTCTTCTACTTCTCTCACGTCCACTAGAGAAAGTTGCTCATTTTGATAAAGCTGGTAAAAATCGTTAAAAGTAATTTCTTTCATTTTGTTTCTCCAAGAATCTTTTGAATTCTTTTTTTCAAATCGGGCACTACTTCTGACTCAAACCAAGGATTTTTGGCCATCCAGATTTGATTTCGTGGTGAGGGGTGCACCAGAGGGAAAAATTCTGGTAGATAGTCTTTGTAGTGTTTTACCCGTTCTGTCACCTTGCCACTAACTTTTTCATGTAAATAATAGGCTTGGGCATATTGTCCAATCAAGAGAGTTAATTGGATATCGGGCAACTCTTGCAAGAGTTGCGGATGCCATTTTTCTGCAAAACCTGTACGAGGTGGAAGGTCGCCTGACTTGCCATGCCCCGGAAAGTAGAAATCCATGGGCAGAACTGCAAAATAACCTGAATTGTAAAAGGTGTCCTCATCCACACCTAGCCACTCACGCAAGCGATCGCCACTCTTATCCTTCCAATAAATCCCAGCTTCTTGCGTTTTAAGCCCAGGAGCCTGACCGACAATATTGATACGGGCAGTTTTTGGCGCCGCAAAGAGAGGTTCGATTCCGCGTTCTGTATAGCTGGTATTTTGCGGATCCGCCATAATGGCTTGCTTGATTCTTTCAATTTGAGACATCTGTTTTCCCTCCAAAAAGAAGTCCAAGCATACAATCTCAGACTTCTATCATTTTATTTGATCAGTTCATAAATAGCTTCAGCATAGATTGCTGCTGCTCGGAAGAGATCGTCCAAGGCGATAAATTCGTTGGCTTGGTGCATGGTATCGATTGAGTCTGGGAACATCGCACCGTAGGCAACCCCACGTTCCAGTAAACGACCAAAGGTACCACCACCGATGACTTGCTCGTGACCTTTAAGACAAGTTTGTTTTTCATAAACATTCAACAAGGTTTGCACAAGTGGATCTTCCATCGGTACATAGTGAGGGGTGTGACCGTGTTCAGAAAGGCTAACAGAAGCAACTGGCAAGTTTTCAAGGATTGACTTGATTTGCTCTGGGCTTGTTCCTTTTGGATAACGGAAGTTAAGAGCAATCGTATTGTCAGCACTTGTTTCATCGAAGCGGAAGACACCGGCACTCATAGAAAGGGCACCCATCTTTTCATCTACATGAGCAACCTTGAGATTTGTACCCTTATGGTCGTTCAAGAGAATCTTACCAGCGATGTCGAGGTAGTCTTTTGCAGGTCCTGCAAAGTCAAACTGACTGAGGAAAAGGGCAAGGTAGGTCGCACCATTGACACCTGATGCAGGCATAGCACCATGAGCTGATTTACCAATCACAGTCACCTTGTACTGGCCGTTTTCTTCTTGGAGTTCTCCTCTGAGTTTGTGTTCTGCAACAAAGGCATCTAGTTTAGCTTGCAAGTCAGCCAAGTCACCTGAAACGACTGCTGTTGCTGATTCAGGTACCATGTTTTCACGCAAACCACCTGTGAAGCTGTGAAGGCGAGCTGCACCAGTATTTTCACCTGCAAAATGGAGATATTCTGTGATATTCCCTTTTTCACCATTGATGATAGGGAATTCAGCATCTGGAGAGAAACCGAAGTCTGGTTTCGCAAGTCCTACATGTTCAAAGTAGTAGTCCATGTCTGCCCAGCCTGATTCTTCATCTGTTCCGACGATGAAACGAACTTTTTTAGAAGTTGGAAGCCCCAATTCTTTGATGATTTTCAAACCATAGTAACAAGCTGTTGTAGGCCCCTTGTCGTCTGAAGCTCCACGCGCATAAAGGCGACCGTCTTTGATAGTTGGTGTATAAGGGTCCGTGTCCCAACCGCTACCAGCTGGCACCACGTCCATGTGAGCAAAGATTCCGAGAACTTCTTCTCCTTCACCAAACTCAAAATGTCCTGCGTAGTTATCAACATTTTTAGTTGGATAGCCATCACGGTCTGCGATTTCAAGGAATTTTTCCAAGGCTTTTACTGGACCAGGTCCAAATGGATGCTCAGCATCGGCTTTGCTGTCATCACGTTCTGAGTTGATTTCCAAAAGGCTAAACAAGTCAGCCAAGAGGTCTTCTTTGCGTTTTTCTACTTCTGCTGTAAAATCAATAACTGTCATTTTTTCTTCCTATCTCTTCTCGATAATTTCATCTACTGGCAAGCGGTAGCTTGGTTCCAATTTCTCATCTGTGTATCCAACTGTGATCAAGAGTTCTGGACGGAATCGGTCTTCAATGTCCAAAACTTCGTTGGCTTTTGATTTGTCAAATCCAAGAATAATGTTAGAACCGATTCCTTGGTCAGTCAAAGCAAGAACTAAGTTCATGGCTACTAGTCCCGCATTAAGGGCCAAGTAGTCACTAACTTGCTGTTCACTGTAACGCGCAAACTCGGCAGGCAAATTCTTCATGAAATATTGAAGTTGCTCTTCTGAGAAATTCTTTGCACCACCAACTCGGGCAATCTTGCGGGCACGTTTGGCAAGATCTGTATCTGTAAACAAGGCAATGGTCACTGGCGCTGATGATACCTGCTCAAAGTTCGAACCATATGCTAATTTTGCCAATTCTGCATTTTTTTCACGAACCACCACAAACTTCCATGGCTGGCTGTTATGGGCACTTGGGGCCAAGGTTGCGATTTCGATAGCCGTACGCACATCTTTGGGATCTACCGGTTTATCAGTAAAATGCTTAGTCGCATGACGTTTTTTATTTAATTCAAGAAATTTCATAATCGATTTCCTTTTCTAATTCTACTGCATCCATTCTACCATATTTTGAAAGAGCTTGCAGAGATTTTTCATAGAAAGAAATTGGAACACGGATGAAGCCCTGGATTTAAACTTATCATTAAAATCAGATTTTTCCTCATCCAGTTCCAACTAATTCTCAGGGGTTTAAAGAAACTAGTCTATCTTGTATTCTGACTTTATAGCCTCCAAAAATTCTTTCACATCCTCCACATACCCATGCTTTTCAATTAAACTAGCTAAGAGTTCTAGATTGTGCCCCCGATAGTTGTCATCTCGACGTAGTTCTTCATACATTTCGATAAAAGGAAGACCCTTGGACTTGGCCAATTCTAACTCTGCTTCATAGTCATAAGCAACTTTTCGGAATAGAATATTTACCAATTCCCCATCTTCCACTTCTATCACGGCATATTGGGCACGGTGATTTTTTAACTTTTCCCAATTAAAATAAGGCATACCAATGGTACCTGGATTGATGATTTGTTGCCCTTGACTGCCATAACGAAGCAACTGCTTGTGAACATGACCATAGACTGCCACGTCAACTTCATCATCTAGGAGTTGGTCAAATTTCTCTGTATCATTCTCAACTAGCAAGTCACCACCATAGTTCTTATTTGGCAAATTATGAGAAAGAGAAAAGCGCAGCCCATCAACTTCTTTCTTTTCTAGCATAGGTAAGCTTCGTAGCCAGACAATCGTTTCAGGATCCATTCGTTCCATCAAATACTGTGTCATACGCAAGAGCTGGACTTCCTGTGGGTCTTCTAAGCCATATTGCCCATCTAAAGCCTCAAGGACACAATCATCCCAATTGCCTCGAACACTTGTAGTGATAGAAAGTTCCTTTAACAGAGCGACCAAGTCATTTGCACCTGGACCAGGGAGGAAAATGTCTCCCATGAGCCAGTATTCACTGACTCCTTGTGCTTTAGCATCTGCAATCACTGCTTCTAAGGCAGTCACATTTCCATGAATATCTGATAAAATTGCGATTTTATGGTTCATCATAATCTCCTTTTGTTTGGTAGTCCACTCTCTCTTCCGCTACTTGAGCCAATTCCACTTCTTCCTGAGGGTTCAACTTTCTCTGCACAGCTTCTGCGACTGCTCTTGGCACCCCAACTTCGACAATTTCATCCACACTGGCTTCCTTGATTTTAGTGAGAGATTTAAAATGCTTCATGAGATTCTGTTTGCGTTTAGGTCCCAGACCGTCAATCCCATCCAGTTGTGAAGAAAAGGAATTTTTTGAGCGCAGTTGGCGGTGGAAGGTGATAGCAAAGCGGTGCACCTCATCCTGGATGCGTTGGAGGAGAAAGAATTCTTGAGAATTGCGAGACAACTCCACCACTTCCAGTGGATCTCCAAAGAGCAGTTCATGGGTTTGGTGCTTGTCATTCTTTTGCAGACCTGCAATTGGGATATCCAAACCTAGCTCTTCTTGGATGACTTGCTTTGCGATATTGACTTGACCTTGTCCCCCATCAATCACAATCAAATCTGGCGGGGTTAAACCATCACGTTGAACTCGGCCATAACGTCTGCGAATAACCTCTCGCATACTAGCATAGTCATCTGGGCCAACAACCGTTTTTATCTTGTACTTTCGGTAGTCTTTTTTACTCGGTTTGCCATTGACAAAGACCACCATAGCTGAAACAGGACTGGTTCCCATGATATTAGAGTTATCAAAGGACTCGATACGGACTGGGGTCGGGATTTGGAGCAAGCGTCCCAGATTTTCAATAGCTCCTTGGGTCTTTTCGACTGATTTTTCTAGCAGATTGAACTTCTGCTCCAGACTAACACGGGCATTTTTGATGGCTAGATTGACCAGTTGTTTTTTCTCTCCACGTTGGGGCTTGAAAATCTTGGTATCCACCAAAGCCTTAACGGCTTCTTCATCGATATCCTGCGGAATCAGCACCTCATTGGGAACCAGGTGAGATTTTTCTTGATAGAATTGTCCCACATAGGTCAAGAAGTCCTCATCCGGATCATTGTAGTAGGGGAAGAGATTGACATCCCGCTCAATGAGCTTGCCTTGACGAACAAAGAAAACCTGAACACACATCCAGCCCTTATCCACATAGTAACCAAAGACGTCCCGATTTTGCAAATCTTTCGCCATGACCCGTTGCTTGGTCCGAAGCGTTCCAATGGCCTGAATCAGGTCACGGTATTCCGCCGCACGTTCAAACTCCATACTTTGAGCTGCGGATGCCATCTTCCCCTTGAGGTCATCAATGATTTTATCATCCTGCCCTTTTAGGAAATCAGAAACCTCCTGAGCCATGGACTTGAAATAAGCCTCATCTTTTTTACAGATAGTATGGGCCATACATTGGCCGATATGGTAGTAAAAACAGACCTTAGAGGGTGGGTTGGTACATTTCCGAAAAGGGAAAATCCGGTCCAGTAGACGCTTGATTTCATTTGCTGCCCCTACATCTGGATAGGGACCAAAGTAGAGACCACCGTCCTTTTTGACCTGACGGGTGATAATAAGCCGCGGATAGCGCTCATTGGTGATTTTGATAAAGGGATAGGACTTATCATCCTTGAGCATGATATTGTACTTGGGCTGATTTTCCTTGATGAGGTTGATTTCTAGAAGAAGTGCCTCAATATTGGACTCAGTGACGATAAATTCAAAATCTACAATTTCAGACACCAGTGCCTCCGTCTTGGTATCGTGACTCCCACGGAAATAGGAGCGCACACGGTTGCGCAGATTTTTAGCCTTTCCTACATAAATGATAGTGCCATTTTTATCTTTGTGAATGTAACAACCAGGGCTGGTCGGCAAGAGCTCTAGTTTTGATTTGATCAAGTTATTCATAGTTCCATTATAGCAAAAAGGCCGTAACAGGACGAACAAAAAGCCCCACCAATCACTTGTTGGAGGAGCTTTGATTTCATTTCAGATTGCACCGACTTCATCTAGTCGCTACTGGTATAGAGTTCTTGAACAGCTGTCACATCCTGAGGCTGAATCCCATAATAGGAACCTGCTGGCTGCATGACAGAAGTTTCGTTGGTATGATCCAAACCGATGGCATGCCCCAGTTCGTGCTCCGCCGTGTGCACGATTCGTTCATAAGAATAACCATAGTTTGGATTGGATAGATAATAGTGATTCAGGCGAACCGTTACAGATATAAATTGATTGGTTAACAAATTGGTTTGACTCTCGGCTTGACCTGCTACAGCGGTCGATCCATCATTCATCTCACTTGCCACAATATCTGCCTGGCTAGGATCCGCAACCACCTCAAAGGTAAAGGCTTCCGTTTGATTCCAGTTTTTTATAGCTTCTGCATAGGCACCTTGGAAGGTCTCATCCATTTGAGGTTCAATATAGATGCGAGCTGAGGCCTGAGCCCACTTGCCTTCTGCATGTTGGTGACTGTCTGTCTGAGACAAGACTTCCAGCGTTCCCGTCTCCTTCCATTGATTCCAGCCACCTTGACCAATCTTACTCATTTTTTCAACCTGATTGACCGCAGAATGAAAATCACCTGTCAGATACCAAACCACTCCAAAGGCAATGAGCAATAGAATGACCACAGTCCAAACCAGACGCCAGAAGAAACGCCAAATTCCCAACAGAAATCGGAACAATAATCGGATAATCCAGAACATGACACTCCACCTTTCATAAAAATAAGAACCTATCTTGAAATCGCATTTCCCCTGATCAAGATAGATTCTCTATTTTACTGAAGAAAGCTGAAAGAAACCTAAAACTAAGATAAACGTTCTTCCAAGACAAAGTCAATTGGTAGAGTAGCCAAAAAACGTTCCAATTGTTTTTCCCAGTAGTACCACTCGTGCTTACCTGGACTATGACTATAGGTCACCTCAAAACCAAGCTTTTTGAGGTTTTTCACTGCGAGATTATTGGCAGAGTAAAGATAGTCTTGTTCCCCACACCAAGCCCATAGTTTGGTCTTTTTATCGGATTTTGTAGCCATGCTTTCAAGCGAATGAGGACTAGCTGTCCAGTCTTTGATTTCTCCAAAAACTCCTCTCCAGTAGGCAAGCGATCCCAGATCTTGACTTTCAGGAGAAAAATCCTGAAAACTGAGCGCACCAGAAAAACTAGCCGCATGAGAAAAACGATTCGTCGATAGAGCGAGTTTGAAGGAACCATATCCTCCCATGGAGAGACCTGCTATGAAGGTCTTTTCTCGCTTGCTGGTCATATTGGGGAAGAAACGTTTCATGACTTGGGGGAGTTCTTCTGCTAGAGCAGTATAGTAGTTATAGCCATACTGAGTATCTGTGTACCAGCCATTGCTAGTATTGGGCATGATAACAATGAGATTGGTTCCCCGCAACAAGCGTTCGACATTGGTACGTTTGAGCCAGCTATTTTGGTTTCCTGACATTCCGTGCAAAAGGTAAAGGACAGGAATATCTGTGCAATCTGGTTCAGTCACCCGACTAGCATCTGGATAGAGTACGGTAACGCCCCACTCCATATCCAAAACTTTTGAGTAATACTCAATATTCATAACTGCCATGGTTATCTCCTTTTACTATTCTATAAGAAAAAGCCGAATTTCGACTTTTTCTGTAGGTATTCTGCTTATTATTTTGCTTCCATTACGACTGGCAAGATTGCTGGACGACGCTTGGTTTGATCAAAGAGGTACTTGGTCAGATTGTCGCGAACCTTTCCTTTGAGATCTGCCCAGTCAAAGTCATCACCTTGAAGATACTCTTCTACCGTTTGGTTAATCAATTCTGAACTTTCACGGAGAATATCACGGCTCTTCTTGAGGTAAACAAATCCACGTGTATGAACACGGGCCTTGGCCACAATTTTCTTCTCACGACGGTTGACAGTGATCGCCACGATAAAGATTCCATCCTCTGACAAGACCTTACGGTCACGAAGGACGACATTTCCAACATCCCCGATGGCATTTCCGTCAATCAAGACATCACCTGCAGAAACTGCTCCAGCTGGAACAAAGTCTCCATGTTCATAAGACATGGTCGTTCCCTTTTTAGGGATGAAGATACGCTCTGGCAACATTCCAACTGCCATGGCAGCCTTGGCATGCGCATCCAACTCACGGTACTCTCCTTGGATAGGGAAGAGGTAGTTTGGTTGCAAAAGATTGATCATCAACTGCAAATCACGCGCATTTCCGTGTCCGGATACTCGCAAGCTTTGGGTAATGAGTTTCACCACACCACCAGCTTGGTAGATCATGTTTTCAACACGCGCCATGACGGCTTCTTTGGCGATAGATGGAGTCGTTACGATATAGACCAAGTCCCCGTCTTTGATTTCCACATAGCGGTGGCGACCAATGGACATCTTACGAAGTCCATTAATAGGCTCACCCATACGGCCCGTCTCAAGGATAATCAACTCATGGTCTTCAAAACGAGACATTTCTTTTGGTTTAATCAAGAGACTTTCGTTGGCTAGAGATAATTTTTTGAGACGAATCGCAGTGCGGACGATATTTTCAATATCAAATCCAGTCAGAACAACTCGGCGACCTGTATCTGCTGCAGCATCAAAAACCTGCTGGATACGAGAAAGGTTGCTGGCAACTGCGGCAACGATGATACGACCTTCCCAGTCTGCAATGGTCTGGGTAATTTCGTCTCCAACTTCACTCTCGCTCGCCACCTGGATATTGCTATCAGCATTGGCTGAATCACTGAGGAGCGCCAAGACACCATCACGACCGATTTCTGCCAGACGAGCAAAATCCGTCGCATAGGATTCACTGGCTGTCTGGTCAAACTTGAAGTCGCCTGTGTAAACAATGCTACCTTCAGCTGTTTTCAGGACTATTCCCAAACTTTCTGGGATGGAGTGAGTTGTACGGAAGAAGGAAACCACAGTCCCTCCAAAGTCGATCTCTGTATCTTCATCAATCACATGGAAGTCATTGAATTTCTTAACCGTATCATTCCCTTTGACAAAGAGTTTGGCCAACTCAATGGTCAACTCAGAACCAAACACAGGCACCTTAGCCTCTGCCAAAAGATAAGGCAGGGCACCAATGGCATCCGCATGTCCGTGGGTCAAAAAGACCCCTGCGATACGATCGCTATTTTCAAAAAGGTAGTCCATATTTGGAATGACGACATCAACCCCTAGTTGTTCATTTTCAGGGTATTTAAGCCCTGCATCCAAAACAAAAATTGAATTGTCAATCTCAGCGATGTACATATTTTTCCCATTTTCTCGTACACCACCTAGTGTTGTTAAACTAATATTACTCATTTTTCCTCCGAAACTTCATTTATCTTGATTATAGGGCGAATTTACCCTCTTATTCTAAAAGTTCTAAAACTTCCAGCCGAATCTTTTCCTACCATTATACCATTTTTTTGATTATTTTCAAAACGAAGATCGGTTTTTAACTAGAGATTAGTCACTACTGTGAATCGAATCTTTTTACTTTGACTTCTCTTTCGGAGGCTTCATCGAAGATAATAGAACGATTATACCATCAAAATTATGGACTTTCTGAATTAATTTGATTTCAGATACCTTTCTCGAACTCTAAATTTCTCTTTTAGTTCAAAACAAGTTAAATTATTGCCCTTTACCTCTCGACTTGAGAACTATTTTCTACAAAGACATGGTTTATCTACATCCAAAAGCGAGAATTTCCTGTTCGCTACAGAATCTAAAAAATTTTCAGCAATTAGCCACTAAGATGGAGGTTATCGATAGGAAATTTTTTCAAAAAGAAAAAAGACTTAGAAATTCTAAATCTTTTTATCATCTTTAGTTTGGATAGATATAAGTGACGTTACCTAAAAATTCATGAGGATTAAAGAAGCCACGGTAATTTGCAATCTGCTTTTGACGTCTGTAGTTTGCTTCCAATACCTGGATAGAGTTTTCACTTTGAACATCTGTTACATAAGCAACGTGTCCATATTCACCACCGTCCCAAACGGCGATTGCTCCTACTACTGGAACACTTCCTGTCTTATAGCCTTGAGCGCTCGCGTAGATTGCCCACGTGTTGGCATTTCCCCACCAGTTGCTAGCCCAAGGTGCCAATTCTTTCACGCCCCATGTACACTGACCAACAGGATAAGAGTTTCCATAGTTTGTAGGAGTCTTTTCGACAACATCCTCTGTATCTGATACCACGTTCGCAGTGCTAGCTGGAGCACTGTAGGTTGAGCTAGCCTGAGCGGAACCACTCACTTCCAATACATCGCCTGGGTGGATAGTGTCAAAGATGGTTTTTCCATTCATAGCTGCCAACTCATGCGGATCCATGCCGTTTGCAGTTGCAATGGCATAAAATGAATCACCGTCTTGGACAACGTAAGAGTTGGCATGGACAGTTTGAGCCCCAACTGTAGCTAAAATAGCGGTAGAAGTCAAACCAAGAGTCAGTTTCGTAACTGTTTTTTTCATAACTAGATTCCCCTTATATTTTCTTGATAAGAAAATCATACTTGATTTACATGTCAGTTCGTTTAGAGTTATATTTTAGTCATGTTACAAAAATTTATACTTTTACTACATAAGGTTTAAAAGCAGACATCGTATAAAGTGATAGAAGAGAATAAAAATGAATCATTTCCCCAATCTTAACATCAGTAGACCACTCAAAAGACTATCTTATCAACCACTCCCACACCAAGCATTTATCCGTCAAAAAGAGACCGAGATAGGTCATCTCAGTCCCTTTCTATCTATTACTCCATTAAAAAATCATAAATTTCTTGCACTGTCCCCAGCGCCATCATTTCTTGATTTTTTACAGTTTGTTTGAGATTTTGGTAAATCTGACTATCAGCTATTTCCCTTTTCGGCGCTTCTTTATTGACTGTCATGACACCATCTTTGATCGTTACAAAGCCTAGCTCTTCAAAGACTTGAATCATCTTGACCAGCAAGATTTGTTGGATATTGAGATAAGCCGCCAGATCTTTCAGCTTGTAGCGAATATCAAACTCTGGGAACTGGTAAATAGTCTTGTACAATTTTGCAAACTGTTCTCTAGTCCCGTAACCTGTCAGATAGTAGGCCTTGTCAATGTCGTTTTTGAAATAGACAGCTGAGAAATCCTGTTCCTGAAAAATGGTCTTCAGCAAGGTAATATCCTCGGGAATGGTTTTCACAACCACAGCATCACTATTCGCCAAATCCGGCACCTCTCCAGAGAAATCTAAAACTGGAACCCCTTCTGGCAAGACTGCATTCTTCCCACGAATGTTAAAGAGTTGAACACCTTCCACACGTGCATCCACCATCATCAACTGGAGGGCAGTTTGGCCATTCCATTGGTTGACAGACAGGGTGACTGCCAATTCTAAATTCTTGGTTTGAGCAAACTCTGTCGCCCATCTCCCTTGTCCGAAGGCCACCACCTCAAAACTCGCCTCACCCTTGGAAATTTTTAGTTTGAGGTGGGCATTGCCTGCTCCCATAGTACGGGCACTTTCGACATGAAAATCCTTGATATAAAAGACAGGTTTCTGATTATCCATCCCAAAGGGTGCCAAGCGTTCAAAGCTTTTAACCGTTTCTAAACTAAGAGTCTCCAAATCCAACTCTTCATCTAGATTTAACTTATTCTTGCCACCAGCATCTGCACCTTTTTCACGGACATAGTCTTCTAAAACCTGAGATAAATCTGAAAGTTTCTCAACTTCCAGCGTCATTCCAGCTGCACCAGCATGGCCGCCAAAGGCGATAAAGAGGTCTCGATGGGGATCCAGAGCTTCAAAAATATCGACCGCTTCCACACTACGAGCACTACCCTTGGCGCGACCTTCTTCTATATTAAGAACGATGACTGTCTGCCCTAGTTCTTCCAACAAACGACCAGCAACGATACCCAGAACGCCAGGATTCCAGCCTTCCTTGGCCAAAACCTGGACCTTTTTCTCAGGATCAACCATGGTCTTAGCTTCTTCATAGATTGACTGAACGATTTCCTTGCGCTCTTCATTTTTCTGGTGAATCATGAGGGCAATCTCATGAGCTTCCTCGTCGTCAAATCCAGTCAGCAAATCAATGGCAGGATTAGGATCATCCAAGCGCCCCAAGGCATTTAAACGAGGGGCAATCTGGAAACCAACCGTTTCTTCTGTTACTTCATTAGCAGCAATTCCAACCATGTCTAGCATTTCTTGTAGTCCAATGCGCTGGGTATGTCCCAACATTTCCAGACCATATTGGACCAAAATGCGATTCTCATCCGTCAAACTCACCATATCAGCAATGGTACCGATAGCGACCAAATCAAGCAATTCCACTTGCACTTCTTCTAAAAGAGCGCAAGCTAGCTTGAAAGCCACTCCGCATCCGGCCAAATATTTGAAGGGATAATCCGCATCTGGATGCTCAGGGTGAACAATCGCATAGGCATCAGGAAGGGTTTCCGGCATGGAATGGTGGTCGGTCACAATGACATCCACTCCCATAGACTGGGCCAGTTCAATTGCTTCGTGACCCGCAACCCCATTATCCACTGTCACAATCAAGGAAATACCCTCTTGCTCGATAAAGTATTTATAAACACTGGCATTGGGACCATAGCCATCGGTAAAACGATTGGGTAGGTAAACACGGCACTCAGCACCAAGCTGTTCCAAACTTTCCTTCACAATCGAAGCTGAAGTCATACCATCCGCATCGTAGTCTCCATAGATGAGAATGTTTTCCCCTTCTTCAATGGCCTGACGAATCCGTTCCACTGCCTTGTCCATATCATGGAGCAGATAGGGGTCATGTAAGTCCTCTAAAGAAGGTTCTAAAAACTTCTTTAGACTTTCTTCATCCTGAATCCCTCTTTCAAATAATAAGCGAGCCACCTCAGGACCCAGCCCAGCCTTCTTGGCTATCTTTGTAAAATCCGCATCTTCAACCTGCGGGGCAAACTGCCATTCATAAGTAGGAGTTATCAAAAAGACATCCACTCTTTCTAAGAATTCTATCGTTTCATTATAACATGATTTAGGCATTTTCTCTATTCAGATTGCTTTTTTATAACATTTTAGTGAATTTTTTTCAGATATGATTTGACAAGAACATTCTTTTGGTGTAGAATCATGTTATAAAATATAACACAAAGGAGATCTCTCATGGCTTTAGTAGAATTTAAACACGTCGAAAAATATTACGGAGACTACCACGCACTCCGCGACATTAATCTCCGTTTTGAAAAAGGACAAGTTGTTGTCCTGCTTGGACCTTCCGGCTCTGGGAAGTCCACTCTTATCCGTACGATCAATGGTTTAGAGGCTGTTGACAAAGGAAGTCTCCTGGTCAATGGACACCAAGTAGCAGGTGCTAGTCAGAAAGATTTAGTTCCTCTTCGTAAGGAAGTTGGCATGGTTTTTCAACATTTTAATCTTTATCCACACAAAACAGTGTTAGAAAATGTGACACTTGCTCCCGTTAAAGTTCTTGGAACTGATAAAAAAGAAGCTGAAAAAACAGCCCAAAAATATCTGGAATTTGTAAATATGTGGGACAAGAAAGATTCCTACCCAGCTATGCTGTCTGGTGGACAAAAACAGAGAATCGCCATCGCACGTGGTCTTGCCATGCATCCGGAACTCCTCCTCTTTGATGAACCAACATCTGCCCTTGACCCTGAAACCATCGGAGATGTTCTAGCAGTTATGCAAAAACTGGCACATGATGGGATGAATATGATCATCGTTACCCACGAAATGGGCTTTGCCCGTGAAGTTGCGGACCGCATTATCTTTATGGCCGACGGAGAGGTTTTAGTAGACACGACAGATGTCGATGACTTTTTTGACAATCCAAGCGAACCTCGTGCCCAACAATTCCTCAGCAAAATTATCAACCACGAAAGTGACAAAGTCAAATAAGGAGGCGCCTATGAAAAAGAAATTCTTTTTATACGCATTATTGATTAGCCTTTTCAGCCTTACTGCTGCCAAACCAGTCCAAGCCGATACCAGTGTGGCAGACATTCAAAAAAGAGGCGAACTAGTTGTCGGTGTCAAACAAGACGTTCCCAATTTTGGCTACAAGGATCCCAAGACCGGGACCTATTCTGGTATCGAAACGGACTTGGCCAAGATGATTGCAGACGAACTCAAAGTCAAGATTCGCTACGTTCCTGTTACCGCGCAAACTCGTGGACCGCTCCTAGACAATGAACAGGTCGACATGGATATCGCAACCTTCACCATCACAGACGAACGTAAAAAACTATACAACTTCACCAGTCCCTACTATACGGACGCTTCTGGTTTTTTGGTCAATAAATCCGCCAACATCAAAAGTATTGAGGACCTAAACGGTAAAACGATTGGGGTTGCCCAAGGTTCCATCACCCAACGCCTGATTACTGAATTGGGTAAAAAGAAAGGTCTAACCTTTAAATTCGTCGAACTTGGTTCCTACCCAGAATTGATTACTTCCCTTCACGCTCACCGTATTGATGCCTTTTCCGTGGACCGCTCTATCCTCTCTGGCTACATCAGCAAACGGACAGAACTACTAGATGATAGTTTCAAGCCATCTGACTACGGTATCGTCACCAAAAAATCAAATACCGAGCTAAACGACTATCTTGATAGCTTGGTCACTAAATGGAGCAAGGATGGTAGTTTGCAGAAACTCTATGACCGTTACAAACTCAAACCATCTAGCCATACCGCAGATTAAGGAGGACATCCCATGACAGATTTATCATCTTGGACAGCCTATTTTCAGGATTTTGGACAATTTTTCAATGGTTTCCTCTTTACCCTTGCCCTAGCGGTTGGTTCCTTTATCCTCGCCATGGTTTTGGGCATCTTCTTTGGGGCCATGTCAACTAGTAAACGCCCATTCTTGCGTGTTTTGGCTCGTATCTTTGTCGAATTTTACCAAAATACTCCCCTCTTGGTGCAGTTTGTCATCGTCTTCTATGGTTTGCCTCTTATCAGTGAACACACCATCATGATTCCAATTTATTGGACAGCTGTTCTCTGCGTCGGGCTCTATCACGGTGCCTATATTGCGGAGGTTATTCGTTCAGGGATTCAGTCTATTCCTAGTGGTCAGATGGAGGCCGCCTTGTCGCAAGGTTTTACCTATATCAGTGCCATGCGCTTGATTATCTTGCCTCAGGCCTTCCGTATCATTCTCCCACCTTTGACCAACCAAATCGTTAACCTCATCAAGAACACCTCTACCGTAGCTATCATCTCTGGAGTAGACTTGATGTTTGTGACTAAGTCTTGGTCGGCTCTCAACGGAAACTATATCCCAGCCTTTTTAGGTGCTGCTCTTCTCTACTTTGCCCTATGCTTCCCTGTTGCCCAGTTTGGTCGCAAGATGGAGCAAGCCAACAAAAAAGCCTATTCACTTTAGGAGGTTACTATGGAATCTATTTTAGAAGTTTTGACCCCAGATAACCTAGTCTTTATCTTTAAAGGATTTGGCTTAACCCTCTACATTTCTCTGATTGCCATTGTCCTCTCTACCCTGATCGGGACGGTACTTGCGGTTATGAGAAATGGAAAAAATCCTGTTTTACGGATCATCTCCAGCATTTATATCGAGTTTGTACGTAACGTTCCCAACCTTCTCTGGATTTTCACCATCTTTTTGGTTTTCAAGATGAAGTCGACACCAGCTGGCATTACCGCCTTTACCCTCTTTACCTCAGCAGCCTTGGCTGAGATTATCCGAGGTGGCCTCAATGCCGTGGACAAGGGCCAGTACGAAGCAGGAATGTCGCAAGGATTCACTTCAGCCCAAATCCTCTACTACATCATTCTCCCACAAGCAATCCGTAAAATGCTGCCAGCCATCATTTCTCAGTTTGTAACTGTAATTAAGGATACCAGCCTTCTCTACTCTGTTATCGCCCTACAAGAACTCTTTGGCGCTAGCCAAATTCTCATGGGACGCTATTTCGAACCAGAGCAGGTCTTCAGTCTGTATATCCTGATTGCCTTGATTTACTTTATCTTTAACTTTGCTATTTCTAGCTTGTCTCATAAGCTAGCAAAACGTTGGCAACAAGCTGCAGAATAAAAATCAGCTCTCCGCAAAAATGGAGAGCTGATTTTTTGATTACCATAAAATACCTCTATAAGAGAAAATCAGAGCTAAAATCAACAAAACATAGAAAGCGATAAAAAGCCATCTCATCTTCACACATAGAGCAATATATTCTCTAATAAAGGCTGATGGGATATAGTAGGCGGCTGTACGGCAACCAAGACCATCTCCCTTCATCCCAATACGGCGAGCATAGGTACTGGTACGAAAAACATGGTAATCATTGGTCACAAAGAGAAAACGTGGACTGGCCACCAGCTTCTCTCCCATTTCTTTTGAGAAGAGAAGATTCTCATAGGTCGTCGTTGAGTCTTCCTCTAGGAGAATCGCTTCTCTCGGAACATCCGTCTCTTCCAGCAAATAATTACAAATTGCCTGAGCCTCGGAAATCTTCTCATCCCCACCTTGACCACCACTTGCGATGATTTTAACATTGGGATTGAGAGACTGGTGATAAGCTTCTACTGCCTTGTCAATGCGACTCTTCAGTAAGGGAGTGACTTTTTCTCCATTCAACAAGCCTGCTCCGTGAATGATGATAAAATCATAATATTTTTTCTTAGGAATGAAAAGATACAGAATGGAATAAAGCAGAAATCCTGCAAAGGCAAAACCAAAAATCAAATACGAATAAATCAAAAAGAAAAAGATAATATTCACTAGATGATTGGTGTAAAACAAGCCCTTGGTATCGCTCACTCGAATCGCCATGATCACAAAAAAGAATAGAATCACGCAGCCTAATCCTAGAGACAAATAATTTGCCTTGGATTTTCCTTCTTTTTTCAATAACACAAATCCATTATAAATAAGGAAAAAACCACTTAGAAAAACTAAAAGAGGCAGCAGGAGAAAAATCCCTGCAAAGAAAACCATGTGCACTTCTTTCTGCCCAGCTTCGTAAAAAAGATTGGCAATAGACATATAAGAAAAAAGCAGAGACAAAAGCAAGAGAGCTGGATTCCAGAGACTACGATTGTCCCTTAAAAACGAAACGAGAAAAAGTAGGACAAAAAATCCTGTGATAAAGTACATAGTCTCCTCCTTTAATGTCTACATTGTACCATAATTATGGCAATAGAAAAAGAGGAGCCTAGTCCTCTTATTTTGCTATTCTTGCTTCTGCATCTGCCACAACCTGAGCCAGACTCATCTGACGAAGTTGATTTTCCATAGCTACTTGGATATCCAGCAATTTCTGATCCAAGACCTTATGAATATTAGCCCCTACTGGACAGTTAGGATTGGGATTGTCATGGAAACTAAAGAGTTTGCCAGATTTTCCTAGACATTCGACAGCCTGATACACATCAAAAAGGCTAATATCTTGGAGGTCCTTTATAATCTCGGTACCGCCCGTCCCACGCGCAACTGAAATCAATCCTGCTTTTTTGAGTTGCGACAAAGTCTTACGGATAATGACTGGATTAACTCCGACACTAGCCGCAAGAAAATCACTGGTTACCTTGCTGTCTGTATCCTGCATTGCAATAATAATCATCATATGAGTCGCAATTGTAAATCGGCTTGAAATTTGCATCTTCTTCTCCTTTCATTGATATTTTATTCATCTTTTCCCGTATAAACATTATACCTTTTTTGCTTATCCTGTCAAATATTAACAAATGATTACCTTCTCCATGCAAAAAGTCCTGTATCCCTCTTGGTACCCAGAACAGCGGAGGACATACAAAGACTTATTTTTTTATGCAATTTTACGGACAATCCCTTTTGTTTTATGACTTGACCAAACCGAGCTGATAGACACCCCAGCACCAACTAAGGTAAACACAGCTAACATAGCTAGATTATAAAAATAGTTATCTGGGAAATCACCGCTAAAGATTAATTGATTCACCACTCGGAAAGCAAAGGGAAACTCAACCCCTAGTTTGGCAACGACTTCCATCGCCAAGTCAATTTGATTTACTAGAAAGACAGTAATCACCATCCAAATAGAGGAAATCACAATCCCCTTTCGAGATACCTTTCTTCCAAGGATTTCATATCCTTTAATGGTACAAATCCCCAGAACAATACCTGCTACCATAGCTACATAACCTAGACGCGCGATAAATAGAGCAACTGCTCCACCAACCAAGGCTCCTAGCAAGGCACCAACTGCTCCAAGAAGAACATTTTCCTTCTGGTTTTGATAAGAATCTACCTCAATCTGAAGATTACTCTTCAGCAATTGATAACTTTCCTCATTGATAAGGAAAATTGAATCGCCTAATTGATAGAGACCAACGGGGCCCTCCTGACCACTGTAGGCACACACTTGGACGAAATGATGGGTTTCAAGGAATGCAACAAGGTCTGTTATGAGCGTCTGTAGCTTTTCAATTGTTTTTGATTTGCGCATTGCACCTTTTACGACAAAAGAAACAAGGTACTGATTGATAGACAAGGTCGACAAGTTTGGAAGAGATTCACTCTTAAACTCATCCCAAACCAATTCATTTTCTTCTGTATCAGCAGGATTTCCATTCAAACTCACACTGACACAAAGTCGAAACTGATTTTTCACGTCAGTTTCTTGCAGGAAAAGTAAATAGCCTGACTGCGTGCCATAAATACTACGCGAATCTTCGTCAAATTGCATGCCCAACTCCGAGGCAATAGCGTGTAACTCTTCTGGTTTCATTATCTGTCTCCGCTTATTTTGAATATCAATTAGTATGAGATTCAAATTAGTTATATTCCGTTATTCTAACATAAATTTGAGAAGCCGTCAATTCGTATCCAGTTCGACTTATCGCGAAACAGCAGTCACTAGACTATCTGATTTCTAGCTAGAAGTCCTCTTAAAACCAATCTTTCTTGTCTCTTTCCATCCAGAGTTCAACATCCTGATCATAACCTTCTTGTTCACTAATCTGACCTAACAATTCATGGTTATGAGTATGGTGAATCCCATTTACCAAACTTTCATAGTAGACCTGGAAATAGGGGAGCTTCAAATCCTTAGCCAACTGCAATTCAGCTTCTACATCATAATCCACTCGACGAAAATCAACATCAGACAAACCTGCTTCATCAAACTCTATAATCATATACTGAGCCCGTAGATCCTTACGCAACTTCGCATCTAGAAAGAAAGGTTGTCCAATGGAACCTGGATTAAGAATCAACTGTCCATCACTTCCGTAACGAAGCAACTGTTGATGAATATGGCCATATACTGCGATAGACGCGTGTGGATTCGTCACCAATCTATCAAAATCTTCTTGCTTTCCCGTATGAATCAACTCTCTACCCCAGTTTTTATCAGGGAGATGGTGAGTGATTCCTACCATCAAATCACCAAACTGACGATGAACTTGCATAGGTTGATCGTGGAGGTCTTCGATTTCTTTAGGGCTAATTTCTTCTAAGATGTACTGACTTTGGCGCAGGAGATAACGATGACTCACTTTTGTAGGATCTAACTTACGATGTAGGCCTCGCCAGAGACTATTCTCCCAATTCCCCAGCACTCTTGCAGTGATGGGCAAGCTAGCTAAGAGGTCCAATATCCTTCTACGCCCTGTTCCTGGCATCAGAATATCTCCCAAAAGCCAGTACTCATCTACCTCTGCCGCTCTTGCATCAGCCAGAACAGCTTCCAAAGCTGTCGTATTTCCATGTATGTCTGAAAGAACTGCTATTTTGGTCATTCTTTCTCCTCATTTCCTCTTACTTCTTCTGTTAGTATTATAGCAGAAATGCCATAAAATAGAGTCGTTTCTGCTCTCCTAGAAAACTTGGAAAATCACTCCTTTCTTGCTATAATATAAGTAAAGAGAATCCTCATTTATAGCAAGATACTCTTCAGTAGCACTCTTTTAACAAGGATTGGAGGACTATTGCCATGAAAAAATATCTTAAGTATATCCCATACTACCTTGTCATTTTCTTCTTTTACTGGCCCCTCTATGAGCTATTCTTACTACTCATCACTGACCCATATACACTGAAGGAACTGTACATTAACAACATCATCCTCTTTTCACCTTTAGCAACCTTCATCGTATCCCTTCTTTATAGCTACCGGTTTCATTTCTCACTTTGGTGGTTGCTGGGTATTGGACTGCTCTATTGCTTTACCATCATCACCTTTGGTGAGTTCATTCTTCTTTATCTCGTAGCCTATGAAATCTTCGCCCTACTTGGTATGGCATCAGGTAGAGGTCTTAGCCATCTTACAAACAAGCAGAAAAGTAAAAAAATAGGATAAAAGCCTTGAAAATTCTCGCAATCATGCTATAATAATGCATAGAGACAAGTCACTTAGTCCCTTTCTACTAGAGAGTGCGTGGTTGCTGGAAACGCATAGAAAGCCTAAACTGATACTACTCTACTGACTTTTATGAAAACATAAAACGGTGGCTACGTTAAAGCCAATCTGAGGTGTCCCTCTTTTTGAGGAACATAAATGAAGGTGGAACCACGTTGCGACGTCCTTTTATGGATGTCGTTTTTTGTTTTGTCAGAAGGAGGAAGAACGATGCTTTATATGATTGGCGGATCGCCTTGTAGTGGAAAGTCAACAATTGCCTCACTTCTTGCTAGACAGTATCAACTACTTCATATCAAACTGGATGATTTGGTAGAAGAGATGATGAGTCAAGCAAGTGCAGACTCACAGCCAATTTGCCTTCTTAGGCAGGATAGAAATCCAGAACAAATCTGGATGAGAAATCCAGAAGAGATGGCAGATGAAGAATGGCGCTTTTATGAAGAGATTTTTCCTTATGTAAAATCTTACTTGATAAAAAATCAAAACAGACCTCTCTTGGTGGAGGGAGCAGGACTTTTGCCTCACTTGGTAAAGGAGCTTGAATGTCAAGCATCATCCTATCTATGCTTGACTCCTACAGCTGATTTTCAAAAAAAGCATTATATACAGAGAGAATGGGTTCCTTATGTCTTAGAGGGTACAACCAACCCCGAGCAAGCTTTTGAAAACTGGATGCAACGAGACATTCTTTTTGCTCAAATGGTTCGTAAGGAAGCGGTGCTATTAGGCTATCCTAGTCTCGTAACAGATGGTAGTCAATCAGAGAATCAGACTGCGGAAGAAGTTGCTCGGCTCTTAAAATTGTCCAACAAAAATAGAATAAATATTTAAGGAGAAAACCATGATTAAGATTACTTTCCCAGATGGCGCTGTTCGTGAATTCGAATCTGGCGTTACAACTTTTGAAATTGCCCAATCTATCAGCAATTCCCTCGCTAAAAAAGCCTTGGCTGGTAAATTCAACGGCAAACTCATTGACACGACTCGTGCTATCACTGAAGATGGAAGCATCGAAATCGTGACACCGGATCACGAAGATGCCCTTCCGATCTTGCGTCACTCAGCTGCCCACTTGTTCGCCCAAGCAGCTCGTCGCCTTTTCCCAGACATTCACTTGGGAGTTGGTCCAGCTATTGAAGATGGCTTCTACTACGATACGGACAATCAGGCTGGTCAAATCTCTAACGAAGACCTGCCTCGTATCGAAGAAGAAATGAAAAAAATCGTCAAAGAAAACTTCCCATCTATTCGTGAGGAAGTAACCAAAGACGAGGCCCGTGAAATCTTTAAAGACGACCCTTACAAGTTGGAATTGATCGAAGAACACTCAGAAGACGAGGGTGGTTTGACTATCTACCGTCAGGGTGAATACGTGGACCTTTGCCGTGGCCCACACGTTCCGTCAACAGGTCGCATCCAAATCTTCCACCTTCTCCATGTAGCTGGTGCTTACTGGCGTGGAAATAGCGACAACGCGATGATGCAACGGATCTACGGTACAGCTTGGTTTGACAAGAAAGACTTGAAAAACTACCTTCAAATGCGTGAAGAGGCCAAAGAACGTGACCACCGTAAACTTGGTAAAGAGCTTGACCTCTTCATGATTTCACAAGAAGTCGGACAAGGACTTCCATTCTGGTTGCCAAACGGTGCGACTATCCGTCGTGAATTGGAACGCTACATTGTCGACAAGGAGCTGGCTTCTGGCTACCAACACGTTTACACTCCACCACTTGCTTCTGTGGAGCTTTACAAGACTTCTGGTCACTGGGATCATTACCAAGAAGACATGTTCCCAACCATGGATATGGGTGACGGTGAAGAATTCGTTCTTCGTCCAATGAACTGCCCACACCACATCCAAGTCTTTAAACACCATGTTCACTCTTACCGCGAATTGCCAATCCGTATCGCTGAAATCGGGATGATGCACCGTTACGAAAAATCTGGTGCCCTCACTGGTCTTCAACGTGTGCGTGAAATGTCTCTCAACGACGGTCACCTCTTTGTTACTCCAGAACAAATCCAAGAAGAATTCCAACGTGCCCTTCAGTTGATTATCGATGTTTATGAAGACTTCAACTTGACTGAATACCGCTTCCGTCTCTCTCTTCGTGACCCTCAAGATACTCATAAGTACTTTGACAACGATGAGATGTGGGAAAATGCCCAAACTATGCTTCGTGCGGCCCTTGATGAAATGGGTGTTGACTACTTTGAAGCTGAAGGTGAAGCAGCATTCTACGGACCAAAATTGGATATTCAGGTTAAGACAGCCCTTGGAAAAGAAGAAACCCTTTCTACCATCCAGCTTGACTTCTTGCTTCCAGAACGCTTCGACCTCAAATACATTGGAGCTGACGGTGAAGAGCACCGTCCAGTTATGATCCACCGTGGAGTTATCTCAACTATGGAACGCTTCACAGCCATCTTGATTGAGAACTACAAGGGTGCCTTCCCAACATGGCTTGCACCACATCAAGTGACCCTCATCCCAGTATCTAACGAAAAACACGTGGACTACGCATGGGAAGTTGCTAAGAAACTCCGTGACCGCGGTGTCCGTGCAGACGTAGATGAGCGTAATGAAAAAATGCAGTTCAAGATCCGTGCTTCTCAAACCAGCAAGATTCCTTACCAATTGATTGTTGGGGATAAGGAAATGGAAGACGAAACTGTCAACGTTCGTCGCTACGGCCAAAAAGAAACACAAACTGTCTCAGTTGATGACTTTGTTCAAGCTATCCTTGCTGATATTGCCAACAAATCACGCGTTGAGAAATAATACTCTTCGAAAATCAAATTCAAACCACGTCAACGTCACCTTGCCGTACTCAAGTACAGCCTGCGGCTAGTTTCCTAGTTTGCTCTTTGATTTTCATTGAGTATAAGAGCCTAGCATAAAAGCCTCCATTCGGAGGCTTTTTCTCATTTATGTTTACTCAATAACGAGCTTCACTTCAGCGAATTTGATCCGTACGGTTGTTCCTTTTCCAACCTCAGACTCGATACGAATCCGGTGCCCCAGTTCTTCAGAAATTTTCTTGGATAGATAGAGGCCAAGTCCAGATGATTGCTGGGTCAAACGGCCATTGTAGCCTGAAAAACCACGTTCAAAGACTCGGAGGACATCACTGTTTTTTATCCCAATTCCCGTATCCTTAATACAGAGCTCCTGACTCTCCATAGAAATCTCGAGCCCACCTTCCTTAGTATATTTGAGGCTGTTTGAAAGGATTTGTTCAATGACGACCAACAGCCACTTCTTATCGGTCACGATAGTTTTGTCGAGGTCATGTAGATTGACTGTTAGTCCCTTCTGGATAAAGAAAAGTGCGTACTTACGAACCATATCCTTGACCAAGTCCTCCACTTGAACCTGTTCAAAGACCAAGTCATCGTGAAAACTCTCTAAACGTAAGTACTGCAAAACCAGATTGGTATAGGAGTCAATCTTGAAAATTTCCTGTTCCAGTTGCTGCTTGACCTCCCGATCAGAGACTTCTGCTACTAAAAGGCGACTAGCTGCAATGGGCGTCTTGATCTGATGAACCCATAAGGTGTAGTAATCAAGCAAATCCGTCAGCTTGCTCTGCGCTTCTGACTTCTTTTGATACAATTCAGACTCACGCTCTTCGAGCTTTTCTGCTAGCGCACATTCCAAAGGAGACTTGGGGTCTCTCTCAGCATAGAGTACTTCCTGTCGATAAACCTGAGCTTCTGCAAATATATCCCAAGCCAAAAATAAGAAGGTCAAAAAACTACTGAGCAGAAAGAAATAAAGAAAATAAGTTCCTAGACTAGCAAATAAAAACTGAAAGAGAAGGACGAGAAAGCCCAATGAAAAAATATAGGTAAAAACGCGACTGCGAGAGCGCAGATAGGCTAGAAAAAATGATTTCCAATCAAGCATGTTTCAGTCCGTATCCTATCCCTTTCTTGGTTTCGATAAACCCTGCTAAACCTTGCTCCTCCAACTTTTTGCGCAGGCGAGCAACGTTGACAGACAAGGTGTTGTCGTCGATGAAAAAGTCGCTGTTCCAGAGTTCTCTCATCAAGTCATCACGCGCTACGATATTGCCCGCATGTTCAAACAAGACCCGCAAAATTTGAAATTCATTCTTGGTCAAACTCAGAACTTCCCCCTGATAGTGCAGATCCATAGACTTAGTATTGAGAATCACACCTGCATACTCTAGCAAACTTTCATCCCGCCCAAACTCATAGGAACGGCGCAACAAACCCTGAACCTTAGCCAAAAGAACCTGCTGGTCAAAAGGCTTAGTTACAAAGTCATCCGCTCCCATATTGATTGCCATGACGATATCCATAGCCTGGTCTCTCGAAGACAGAAACATGATAGGTACCTTGGAAATCTTGCGAATCTCCTGACACCAGTGGTAACCATTAAAAAGAGGCAGACCGATATCCATGAGGACCAAATGAGGCTCCGACTGAACAAAAAGGCTCAATACTTCCATAAAGTCTTCTAACAAAACGACCTCAAATCCCCACTCAGAGAGCAGTTTTCCCACTTGTTGTCGAATAACTTGGTCATCTTCTACTAGTAAAATCTTGTGCATGCGCTCCTCCTTTGTTATTTCTCAAAGTATCAAAACCCTTCATATCAGATTTACGGATCAGTATCTCATACTGTTTAGCAGCCTTTTCCCAAATTCAGATCAGAAAACAGATGCTAAATAGAGAACATTCCCACTGATATCATACCTTATTTTTAATTATAGTTCCAGCCTTATCCTATATTTTCCTTTTTGTGCTCATTTAGTTAGCGTTTCTTTAACTTATTTAATAGATCTAGCCTTCTTATTGACAAGCTAGCCATGATTTGTTAGAATATGAATGAACGAATAAAGTTATTCATTCATGAAAACTAAGGAGGTTAAATCATATTGGACAAAAAACAAGCTTTAAAGACAGCAGCCTATGAAGTTTTTTCGAAAAAAGGTTACAAGGCAACAGGAATTTCAGAAATTGCTAGGCAAGCTGGTGTTGCAGTTGGTTCTTTTTATAACTATTACGAGAGTAAAGAAGCCATTTTTCTAGACATCTATATAGATGAAAACAACCGTGTTCGCCAAGCTATGATCGAAGAACTGGATTGGGAAATTGATATGACCGACCTCATTGGTCAACTCTTTGCTCAGTCCAGAACTCTCGTTTCTTCCAATAAAATCCTTGCAGAATGGTACAATCCTGCCATCGCAGATGAGTTACACAGCTACTATTCCTCGGAGGAAGGCAAAGTCGCAAATCCATTTCATCAGTTTCTAGTTAAAACTTTTACAAATCGTATGCAGGCTGAAGGGTACTCGCCAGAAAAGATTCAAGATATTTTACAGGTTTATAATCTGTTTTACTATATGGATATGCATATCACGGAAAAAGATTTTCCAGATATTGGCAAGACCGTTGAAATACTTGCAACTTACTTCATTAAAGGAATTCTTAAATAACAAATATAATTTAATTATAGGTGAATTGGAGAAAGAGGAATGAACATGGAATTTAGAAAAAAAGAGTACAAACCGTTTGACATTTTTGACAGTGAATGGGCGGCAATAACGGTAGGCAACAGGGAAAAGTTCAATGCCTGCCTCGTGTCATGGAGTAGCCTTGGAAATATTTGGGGAGCACCGGGAAAAAGTAAGGCGACTGTAACCCTATATATACATCCGTCAAGATATACAGCTGAGTTTATTGATGATAGTGAATACTTTACTGTAAGCTTTTTTGATCCAAAATATAAAAAGGTACTTGCATACCTTGGAAGTCATTCAGGAAGAAATGAAAATAAAATAGAAAATGCCGGACTTATGGCAATTCCTATAGGTAAGACAATGGGATTTAAAGAGGCAAAACAGACTTTTTTATGTAAAAAGCTTTGTAAGCAACAGTTTGACAAGGAGAGTTTTGTACAGGAAATAAGGGATTACTATGAATTGTATCCAGATATCTATACTGACGGACATGGTGGCTGGGAACCTCATTTTATTCTTATAGGTGAGATAGAACAGATTATAGATTAAATGGATATGCTATATTTGATATTATTTACATAGAAAGGACAAAATTTTTATAAGAAGAATTGATTTTTTTATTTTTTGAAAATATATGAATGAACTAATATTATATTCATTCAATAATATAATAAAGGAGATTTTATCATGGACAAACAAGGAGTTAAAAAAATGAATGGATTAGGTATTACAGGAATTTCTCTTGCCATTATTGGTATTTTGATCATTATTTGGGGAGCTACACTACAACAGGTTGATTTATCAAACCCTGATTTTATGTCCTTTGCGACTGGAGGTATGATTTTGCTGGCTATAGGGTTATGTATGATTGCCGGCTTACCTGTTATTTTAAAAATTGCGGGTATTTGGTTGGTGGCATTGACTACCATGATTTATATTTACAGCCTACCTAATACTGATTTGCTTATCAAACTGATTGGCTTTATTCCTGTTATCGCACTGGCTACTTGGCTATCTTTTAAATTTTGGAAATGAGGAAAATAATGAAAAGAGGTAAAAAATGTTGATAATTATTATATCTATTCTGGTGGCTATATGCCTTATTTCTTGGGGTGTAATAACCTATCTTGGACGTAGTCAAGCTTTGTCTTTAAAATCCATTGAAAATTTCAATGGGGACCTTTACTTAATACATTTGACGAAACCTACTAATATGACATGGAAAGCAGGGGCTTATGCCAAGTTTACACTCCCTGATACTTCTTCTACTACTAATAAAAACGAAGCTAAGGGAGAGCAAACCAGTCGATGGCTAACTATTGCCTCCACACCTGATGAAGATGAGATTCTCATTTTGACTCATAATAGTGGTAGCAACTTTAAGAACACCTTGACACATTTACCGGCTGGCAGTGAGATTGAGATGAGTTGGCTGGATTCCTCTTTGACTGTTAAAGATACGAATCAGCCACTAGTTTTCTTTGCATCTGATGTTGGTATTTCTGCTCTACGCCCCCTTATCAAAGAATGGTCTGGTAAATGTCCGATTATTCTCAACCATTTTGACAAAGGAGTTACTATTTTCGATAATGAGATGAAGGAACTGGCTCAAAAAACATCGAATTTTACTTATAAAACTAGCGATGAACTTTCTCAAAGTCAAGCATTTTTAAAACATGCTATTGATGAATACGGCAATCAAGCCAGCTATCTCATCACAGGTCAGCCTGATGATGTAAATGAGATGAAGAAGTTTTTAAAGGAAAATGGGATTGATAGCAAAAACATACAAGTAAGCTCGTTTAGAGGTTTGAAATAGGAGCAATCTATCTTCTATGTATTTCAATTAAACCCTACTAGGTCATTCAAACAAGCCTACTAGCCAATTCTATGTAAATGTGGTAGGATAAACATAGAGAAAGGAGCTTTTATGGCCAATATTTTTGACTACTTGAATGATGTAGCATACGATTCCTTTTATGACCTCCCCGTGAATGAGTTAGATGTTCTTGCCTTGACCGAATTAACCTACCTTGCTTTTGATGGTGTAGTCACCCAAAAAAACCAGCGCCTCATAGATCTTGCACCCCAAATTCCTAGAGACACGACGATGTTGACCAATAAGAACCGCCTCCAGTTGTTGGATCAACTCTCTCAACACAAACGGTTTAAAAATTGCAAGCTATCAAATTTTATCAATGATATTGATCCTGAATTGCAAAAACAGTTTGCGGCTATGACTTATCGTATCAGTCTCGATACTTTTTTGCTTGTTTTTCGTGGAACGGATGATAGTATCATCGGTTGGAAAGAAGATTTCCATATGACCTATATGAAAGAAATCCCAGCTCAAAAACACGCCCTCCAGTATTTACAGGATTTTTTTGCTCAACATCCTAACCAAAAAGTTGTCATAGCAGGACACTCAAAAGGGGGCAATCTAGCTGTCTATGCTGCTAGTCAACTCGATCCACTTTTACAAAAAAACATTGTCGCTGTCTATACTTTTGATGCGCCTGGACTTCACAAGGAACTAACCGAAACAGCTGGCTATCAAAACATGATGGAAAGAACGAAAGTGTTTGTCCCACAAGGTTCTATCATCGGAATGATGCTAGAAATCCCTGATAAGAAAATCGTTGTTCGAAGCACTGCCTTGGGTGGTCTTGCCCAGCATGACACCTTTAGTTGGCAGGTTGAAGACAAACACTTTGTCCAACTAGACGAGACCAATAGTGACAGCCAGCAAGTCGATACAACCTTTAAGGAATGGGTTGAGACGGTCCCTGATACGGAACTGCAGCTCTACTTTGACCTCTTTTTTGGAATCATTCTCGATGCAGGCATCTCTTCTATCAACGACCTCTCTTCCTTCAAGGTCATTGAACACGTTCACCATCTCTTTGTCCAAGCTCAATCCCTCACTCCCGAAGAAAGAGAAACCATGGGGCGCCTAACCCAACTCTTGATTGACACTCGATACCAAGCTTGGAAAAATCGAGAATAGACAAAAACCAACTAATCATTAGATTAGTTGGTTTTTTGTTTAAGAAACTAAAGGAAACTACTTAGAATCTAGAGTATAGAATTAGTCTTCTTTTTTCTTACGAGACACAAGTCCAAATCCGCTCATCAAACCTAGTACTCCTAGAGCCGCCAAAGCTGCATGATCTTCCGTACCAGTATTAGGTAATTCTTTGGTTGCTTTAGTAGTTGGAGATTGCTCAGTCGGTTTTTGTTGAGGGGCAGTAACAACTTTTTCGTAGACATGTTCTGTGTCACCGTTTGGAAGTTTCTTGGTCTCTACGAAGCGGTAACCTGGAATATCCTTCTTAGGTTGTTCGCCGTCTTCGCTTGGATATCCTGGAATTTCATTGCCTTCCTTATCCTTATGACTTGTCTTCACTTTTTCGTAGACATGTTCTGTGTCGCCGTTTGGAAGTTTCTTAGTCTCTACGAAGCGGTAACCTGGAATATCCTTCTTAGGTTGTTCACCGTCTTCGGTTGAATAGCCTGGAATTTCATTGCCTTCCTTATCCTTATGACTTGTCTTCACTTTTTCGTAGACATGTTCTGTGTCGCCGTTTGGAAGCTTCTTAGTCTCTACGAAGCGGTAACCTGGAATATCCTTCTTAGGTTGTTCTCCATCTTCGGTTGGATAACCTGGAATTTCATTGCCTTCCTTATCCTTATGACTAGTCTTAACCTTCTCATAAACGTGTTCTGTATCGCCGTTTGGAAGTTTCTTAGTCTCTACGAAGCGGTAACCTGGAATATCCTTCTTAGGTTGTTCACCATCTTCGCTTGGATAACCTGGAATTTCATTGCCTTCCTTATCCTTATGACTCGTCTTAACCTTCTCATAAACGTGTTCTGTGTCGCCGTTTGGAAGTTTCTTAGTCTCTACGAAGCGGTAACCTGGAATATCCTTCTTAGGTTGTTCTCCATCTTCGGTTGGATAACCTGGAATTTCATTCCCTTCCTTATCCTTATGACTTGTCTTAACCTTCTCATAAACATGTTCTGTGTCGCCGTTTGGAAGTTTCTTAGTCTCTACGAAGCGGTAGCCTGGAATATCTTTCTTCGGTTGTTCACCATCTTCGCTTGGATAACCTGGAATTTCAT